>CALJNE010000012.1 GCA_937982115.1 uncultured Bacteroidales bacterium
AGTTTTTAAGTTCAGAAAATCCCTGTAAACATGCTCCAAACTAGTGAACTTCCGCCATGTAAACTTTTGATTTATATTCTCTCGACTTAATGCATCAAAACTTCCTCGCCTGGTATATACAAAATAATCCCCATAAAACTGCAAATACTTCGTTGCAACTCCATTTAGTCTAAAATTTAACCATTTTTTCAACCCCGACAACTGATTTCTAAATGTTTTTACCGGTTCTGATATATTTTCATTATATCCAAAAAAGTCAACCTTTTTAAATTTCAAACCCAAAATACTAGAAAAATTAGTTATTCCATTGCTTTCTGAACTCATCAACACTTTTGTCTCTCTCAATTTTTTACTTAAAACATCCTTAATTCTCTCTGTAGTAAGATTGCCAATCGTAGCAATTTTGGCATCATATCGCAAATAATCATAAGCAGTCAAAAATCTTGCCCTGTATTTTTCTTTATTCTTTAAAACATTACTCCTACGGTTGCTAGAAATAGAAACACCTCGCCTCCCCTTCTGATTAAACAAAAACCACAAATCATATAAAATTACTTCTCTACCATACCCCTCAACTCGCGGCGGAACTGACGCCAATATCTTATGTCGCCAATCAAAAGCAGTAAGTTTTGCAAGCCCAAAACGTTCTGACATCGCTTTCACAGTGTGTAATCCTTCATTTTTTACAGCTTCCGCATAATCCAGAAATGTATCCTTCTTATGCAAATAGTGAATTGAAGTTCCTGTGCTGGGCAGAAATGTCCTGCGACAACTTCGACACCTGTACCGAAGTGTTTGCTTGTATTTCCCATGAACATAAAAATCTTTACAATTACAATATGGACATGCTCTTACTTCCAAAACTTCTTTGTACAAAGAAATTACTCGAGGACTCCAGGGATTGCGTTTGTATTTTTTGGGTTTGTCCATTTTTAATCAGAAAGTTTTTGCAAAGGTAAAAATAATTTTCACACAATTTTGATATTTATAAAATTCTATTTTATTTCTATCTCAATCTTTTATCCCACCCTAAATTCTCAATAAATTTCAACTCAATCTATTCTTTAACATATTCGATTATTGTTATTATTTATTTTATATTCAAATTAAGTTTAATTTTGCAAAAAAATAAAATGAAAATAATTAACTCCGTTGCTGAATACAAAGATTTTTTAAGTGCAGCCGTTAAAAAACAAACAGGCTTTGTCCCTACTATGGGGGCTTTACATCAAGGTCATTTAAGTTTAGTGAGAAAATCATTATCTGAAAATGATTTAACAGTTGTTTCAATTTTTGTAAATCCTAAACAGTTCAATGATAAAAATGATTTTGAAAAATATCCAAGAACACTTGAAAAAGATTTAGAGTTATTAAAAAATGAAAAATGTGATATTGTTTTTGTTCCCAAAACTGAGGATATTTATAATAATTATGATGGAATAAAAATTGACTTCAATGGACTTGATAAAATTTACGAAGGAAAATTTCGTCCCGGTCATTTTCAAGGGGTTGTTGACATTGTTTATCGTTTGTTTGAAATAGTCAAACCTGATAATGCTTATTTCGGAGAAAAAGACTTTCAACAACTCGCAATTATAAAACTAATGGTCAAACAAACTAATTTACCTATAAATATAGTTCCTTGCGAAATCGTCAGAGAAAAATCAGGACTGGCAATGAGTTCCAGAAATGAACGATTAACAGATGAACAAAGAGAGATAGCTTCTTTTATTTACAAGACAATGATTTTTATAAAAGAACACGCAAAACCCGGAGACAATCCCGAAACCTGGATTAATTTTTTTCAAACAGAAATAAATAAACATTCTCCTCTCAAGTACGAATATGCAGCATTTTGTGAACCAAACACTCTTATATCTGTTTCTGCTTTTGAGAAAAATAAAGGCGTACAGATGTGTGTAGCCGTTTGGTGTGACCAAGTTAGATTAATTGATAATTTATTTTTGCAATTTTAAATAAGTATTGTATAAATTTGCAAAAATTTTTAATGCCCGAATATGTTTATTGAAGTAGTAAAATCGAAAATTCACAAAGTAAGGGTAACTGAGGCAAATCTTCAGTATGTGGGTAGTATTACCATTGATGAAGAACTGATGAAAGCCAGTAATATAATTGAACATGAAAAAGTTCAAATTGTAAATCTTAACAATGGTGAAAGATTTGAAACTTATGTAATAAAAGGAGAACCTGGATCCGGAATAATTTGCTTAAATGGTCCTGCTGCTCGTAAGGTAGCTGTTGATGATATTATTATTATTATCTCATACGCTATGATGGATTTTGAGGAAGCTAAATCTTTCAAACCTACTTTTATTTTCCCGGACTCTAAAACCAATAGATTATTATAAAATGTTTCAGGAAGAAATTATTGAATCAAAAATCTTAAAACCCAACGAATTAACCGCTTACGTTCTTGATTGGAAAAAAAACAAAAACTCAATCGTTTTCACAAACGGATGCTTTGATATTTTACATTACGGACACATTAATTATTTGGCAAAAGCAAAAGATTTAGGAGATAAACTTATTATTGGCCTTAACTCTGATGATTCTGTTAGAAGACTTAAAGGCGAAAATCGTCCTGTAAACAATCAGAAAGACAGAGCAATGTTGCTCGCTTCTCTAATATTTGTTGATGCTGTCGTGATTTTTGACGAAGATACTCCTGAGAGAATCATTAAAATGATTTTCCCTGATGTTTTAGTTAAAGGTGGTGATTACAAATTTGAAGATATTGTTGGAGCTGATTTTGTAACCGCTAATGGTGGTCTGGTTGAAATAATTCCTTTTGTCGAAGGATATTCAACAACAAATTTTATAAAAAAATTACAAGAAATTAAATAATTTATTATATTTGCAACTAAACTTAAAACCTGAATATGAAAAGATTTAATTTAATTCTAATCAGCTCTATAATAATTTTTAGCATCTTCGCCTGTAAAAACTATGAAGAAGATATAATTGGAGCATGGAATTATCAAACCTATGATAACCAACCACAAGGAACTATCATTTATAATTTCAAAGAAAACAATTTACTGATACGTGTAATAAACGCAGATAATAATATTTATATTGATTCGTGTCAATATTTAATAGAAAAAAGCCTGTTCAAAAAGCAAATGACTATATCGGGGGCAAAAGTACAACTAGTTTCCGGAGATGTTAATGGTTTGTATAGAATAGAAAAATTTTCCGACAATGTTGTTGTTATGACACGCATAAAACTTGCAAATGATCAGACTAACGGAGCATACTTAAGATGTGAATTAAATCGCAGGCAATAATTTTCATGTCTAAATCAAAAACTGTTTTTATATGCCAAAACTGCGGATATGTATCTCCAAAATGGATAGGTAGATGTCCAAGTTGTAACAGTTGGAATTCTTTCTTCGAAGAGATTGATCCCTCACAAGAAAAAAAAGCATTATCTAAAAATTTCAGTCCCGGAATCCCCACTCCTATAAAACAAATTAAAAATACCGAAATAAATCGGATAAGTTTGCATTTTAGCGAACTAGATAGAGTTCTTGGTGGAGGATTGGTTTCAGGATCGCTTGTACTTATAGGTGGGGAACCCGGTATAGGAAAATCAACACTTATTCTTCAAGCTGTTTTAAACCTGATAAATCAAAATGTTCTTTACATTTCGGGTGAAGAAAGTGAGCATCAAATTAAAATGCGAGCTGACAGAATTGGTATAAAAAATGAAAGTTGCCACATCTTCACAGAAACTAGTATCGAAAGAATAATTGCTACAATCAAGGAAACTCTTCCTGATATTGTAATAATAGATTCGGTACAAACAATTTATTCTCAGGATTTAAGTTCTTCGCCGGGGACAATATCTCAAATTCGTGAATGTGCAAGACAATTACAAGAAATTGCAAAAACTAAAAATATACCTATAATACTAATTGGCCATATTAATAAAGATGGTGAAATTGCCGGTCCAATGTCACTTGAGCACATTGTTGATGTTGTATTGCAATTTGAAGGAGACAGCAATAACTACTATAGACTCTTACGTCCGAAAAAAAATCGCTTTGGAAGTACTTACGAAATTGGTGTTTTCGAAATGTTGTCTGATGGACTTTCTGAAATAACAGACCCCGCAAATATTTTACTTTCTGATCGAAGTTCTAAATTGAGCGGCGTTGCCTATGGTACCATTATCGAAGGCTCTCGAACTCTGATGATTGAAGTTCAGGCTCTTGTCAGTAACGCCGTTTATGGTGCTCCTCAACGTTCTGCTACTGGTTTCGATCCTCGCAGACTCCAAATGCTATTAGCAGTGATTGAAAAAAGACTTGGACTTAAATTAATTCAGAAAGATGTTTTTATTAATATTGCTGGAGGACTAAAGATTATTGATCCTGCAGCCGACCTGGCTGTCATTGCTGCCGTTTTGTCGAGCTACTTTGACAAACCTTTTCCCGAAAACTCGGTTTTTATAGGTGAAACTGGCCTTTCCGGACAAATTAGACAAGTATCATTCCCTGAAAAAAGACTTAATGAATGTATTCGTTTGGGATTTAACAAAATTTTTATTCCAAACATTCAAAATTACAATCTTAACACAAAATCATACGATTTGGTAACAGTTACAGATATCAACAGTTTTGCAACAAAACTTTACTCCTAAAATTACCTATTGAGTTTTTATTTGTTAAAAATGATCAAAATTATTGTCACGATTAGTCCTTTCAAACTCGTCACAATCTGTTTCAACAGTTATATTTGAAGGACGTTCAAATTTTGTATTTTCAGAATAAGGTAGTTTAGTATCGTCAAAAACTTTACGCATGTATTCGCCCCATATTGGAAGAGCTAACGCAGCTCCTTGACCCATAGTAATATATCTAAATCTTATACTTCGTTCTTCTCCACCAACCCATGCCCCATTAACAAGTTCCGGAGTATATCCAAGAAACCACCCATCGGAATGATTATTTGTTGTTCCGGTTTTACCTGCAATTTCTCCTTTCAATTGATATTTGGTACGCAATCTTGTACCCGTACCAATATCTACAACACCTTTCATTAACTCAACCATTAGATATGCTGTCTGTTCACTTATTGCTTCCCATTGCCGCGGACTAAAAGTTGCCAAAACATTTCCGTTTTTATCCTCTATTCTAGTTACATAAATTGGTCGTGTATAAACACCTTTATTTGCAAAAGTCCCATAAGCTCCCACCATTTCGCTCAGTAACACTTCCGGAGCTCCAACACAAATGGATGGATATGGATCCATGTGTGAATATACTCCCATTTTCTTGGCAAGTTCAACAACAGCTTCAGGAGAAAATTGCTTTAAAACCCAAGCTGATATTTGATTTAAAGAAAGAGCTAATCCAACTTTTAATGAAACCATCTGCCCATCAAATTTAGATTCTGAATATTTTGGAGTATATAATTTTGTCCCTTTACCGTCTGGAATTTCAAAAGTAACTTCAACATTCGGAACCTTATAACAGGGCGAATATCCATTCTGCATAGCTAAACAATAAATAAAAGGTTTTATGGTAGATCCTACCTGCCGACGGGATTTTGTCACCTGATCGTACTTAAAATGAGCATAATTAATACCCCCTACATAAGCTCGAACATATCCTGTTCTGGCTTCCATTGACATAAAACTGGCTCGTAAAAAAGTCTTATAATATTTAATAGAATCGTATGGAGTCATCACAGTATCAATATCTCCTTTCCATGAAAAAACTCGCATTGAAGTCGGTTGATGGAATGACCAAATTATTGAGTCTTCAGGTGTCCCGTTCGACTTGAGCAATCGCCATCTTTCGCTACGTTTCATAGAAATCTCCATTATTTGTTCAACCTGTTTTTGGGTTAAATCATTTGCAAAAGGAGCATTTTTGTTGTATTTCTGATCCTTGAAAAATTCAGGTTGAACTACTGTGCCCATATGTTTTGCTACCGCCTCTTCAGCATAGTTTTGCATGCGGCTGTTTATAGTAGTATAAATCCTTAACCCATCTGTGTAAATATCATAATTAGTGCCATCAGGTTTAGTATTTTTATTACACCATCCATAAGATGGATCTGTAGCCCAATTTATTGAATCTTCAACATATTCTCTGTAGTCTATATAATTTTCCGGATTTGGTTCTTGAGCTGTAAGCCACAATCTTAAAAATTCTCTAAAATAAGTTGCAGTTCCAACATTATGGTCAACCTTTTGATATTTTAAACCCAATGGTAAATCTTTGCAAGAATCAAATGTATGTTTATCTATATATCCATATTTATACATCTGTCCTAAAACAACATTTCTTCGCCTTTGAGTTTCTATCGGACGACGCAAAGGATTGTACATCGAAGGATTTTGTGCCATTCCAACAAGCATTGCTGCTTGAGTTAAATTCAAGGAATCCGGAGTTGTATTAAAATATACTCTTGCTGCAGACTCAATTCCAACTGCTAAATTAAGAAAATCAAACCTATTTAAATACATCGCCATAATTTCCTCTTTTGTATAACTTTTTTCAAGTCTTACGGCAATAACCCATTCCTGAAATTTTCGATTAATCATCTCAAATTTCGACATATTAGATTTTCGAGGGAAAAGCATTTTTGCCAACTGTTGCGTTATAGTACTTCCACCGCCTTTGTTTGAACCTCCGATAATTCCAGAAAATACTCGAGGCAATGCTCTGAAATCAATTCCGGAATGCTTATAATATCTTGCATCTTCAGTTGCAATAAGAGCTTGTACTAAATACGGAGACAGATCTTCATAACTAACATTTCCGCGATTCTCACGAAAATAAGTTCCTAAAAGCTGTAAATCGTCACTTATTACCTTCGAAGCAAGATTTTCGGATGGATTTTCAAGTTGAGCAAATCCTGGCATAAATCCTAAAACCCCAAAAGACAATAAAACAAAATAAAAAAATATACCTATTAATATAATACCGAATCCCGACCAATAATAAATAAGAAATTTCCGTCTAAACTCAGGCGTTTCGAAATTTATTTTCTTTTTTGCTTTTTTCATAATTAAAAAATTATGCCTCAAAATTAAAAAAATTATGATTTAGTTTGCGAATTTCTTTATTTTGCACTCGTAAATAATATTTTGAAATGGAAAATAATTTAGTTATTGTTGAATCTCCGGCAAAAGCCAAAACAATTAAAAAGTTTTTGGGTAATGATTTTATTGTTAAATCAAGCTATGGACATATCCGTGATTTATCCAAAAAGAAATTAGGAATAGATATCGAAAATGGTTTTTTGCCCGAATATGAAATTCCTTCAGACAAGAAAAAAATTGTTACAGAATTAAAAAAATTGGCTTCATCTGTTCAAACTGTATGGCTGGCAACTGATGAAGACCGCGAAGGAGAAGCTATCAGCTGGCACTTAAGCGAAGTTTTAAAACTTTCACCTAATAAAAGAAAACGAATTGTTTTTCACGAAATAACGAAAGATGCTATTACAACCTCAATAAAAAATCCTCGAGATATTGATTTTAACCTTGTTAATGCACAACAAGCTCGTAGAATTCTTGACAGACTCGTGGGATTTAACCTTTCACCTTTATTGTGGAAAAAAATAAAACCCGCTCTCTCTGCCGGTAGAGTTCAGTCTGTTGCAGTAAAACTTATTGTTGAAAGAGAAAGAGAAATCGCAAATTTTGAAGCTAAATCTGCTTATAAAATTATTGGATATTTTTTATCCGGAAAAGAAATTATTAAAGCTGAACTTGGTAAAAAATTCGATACTCATGACGAAGCAAAGAAATTTTTAGAATCACTAATTAATAAAGAATATTATGTTGCGGATGTAAATAAAAAGCCGGGAAAAAAATCTCCTGCCCCACCTTTTACTACCTCAACATTACAACAGGAAGCATCAAGAAAACTTGGTATGTCAGTAGCCCAAACAATGAAATACGCTCAAAGTCTTTACGAAAATGGATTTATAACCTATATGAGAACCGACTCTGTTAACCTTTCCGATCTTGCTATAAATACAATTAGTAAGGTTGTAAAAGAAACTTTTGGAGAAAATTATCTAAAAGTTCGTCGCTATGTTACCAAAACAAAAGGAGCACAAGAAGCCCACGAAGCAATTCGCCCAACTTATGCCGACAAAGAAACTATTGAAGGTTCAAAACAAGAACAAAAACTCTACGATCTTATTCGCAAAAGAACCCTGGCAAGCCAAATGGCAGATGCAATTATTGAAAAAACAACTATAACGATAAATACTACAGACGACCAAATTTCTTTCATCTCAACAGGCGAAACAATAACTTTTGATGGTTTTCTAAAACTTTATTCAGAGTCCGGCGATGATGAAAATCAACAAGAAACACAAAATGTTTTACCTTTAGTAAAAAAAGGAGATATCCTTAGTGCAAAAAAAATTGAGGCCATAGAAAAATACGATAATCCGCCATACAGATATACTGAAGCCAGCCTTGTTAAAAAGCTCGAAGAACTCGGTATAGGCAGACCATCAACTTATGCACCGACTATTTCTACAATTCAACAAAGAGAATATGTTATCAAAGAAAATAAACCCGCAAAAACACGTAATATAAATTGTTTGGTTCTAGAAAATAATAAGATTGCTGAAAAAATTGTTTCGGAAAAATTCGGTGGAGAATCTGCAAAACTTGTTCCAACATCAATCGGTATGATTGTTACTGATTATCTTCAAGCTCATTTTGACGACATATTAGATTACGGTTTTACTGCTAATATCGAAGAAAAATTTGACGAAATTGCTTTAGGTAAGATTAGTTGGAATAAAATGATTAAAGAGTTTTATTCAAAATTTATTAAAAAAGTTGAAAGCAGTCTCAAAGAAAAAGAAAATACAAAATACGAAAGAGAAGTGGGAATACACCCAACTTACGGTTTGCCAATAATTTTAAGAATCGGTAAATATGGACCTTACGCAGCAATTGAAGGCTTAGAAAAACCTATTCATGTTAGCTTAAAAAAGAATCAAAACATAGAAAGTATTACACTGGAAGAAGTTCTGGAAATGTTCAAATTCCCCAGAACACTTGGCTCTTATGAAAATGATGATGTAATTGTGGCTATTGGGAAATACGGTCCATATATCAAACATAAAAATAATTTTTACAGTATAAAAAAACCTGATGATCCGAATACAATAAGCCTTGAAAGAGCAATTGAAATTATCGGAAACAAATCTTCAAATGAAAAAAACAAATTTTCCAGAGAATTTAATGAACTACCCGGGCTTAAAATTTTAAAAGGAAGATTTGGTCCGTATATTTCTTATCAAGGCAAAAACTACAAAATTCCCAAAACTTATGACCCTGAAACTATGGGAGTTGAAGATTGCAAAAAAATTATTAATCAAAATTGAACAAATATTTATTGAAATTATCAAAATTTTATTTTAGTTTTGTCAGGTTTAAAATAATATCCGATGAAGTTCGGACGTTATTAAATTAAATTTTTAGAAATTTTTAACATTTTTTTGTGTAATTAAAAAAAATGGATTATTTTTCGAGAAATATTTTTAATATCGTAAACAAAAAAAAGTTATTAACAATTTTTAAAGTTATTAACAAAAAAATGTTAATAAAATTTGGAAGTTTTAAAATAATTTATTTTTTTTACACGATAAAATTGGGAGTTTAATTTTTGGAAGCGAAAAACAATTTTGTATGAAGAAACAATTACTAATATTAGTTCTTATAATTTGCGGAATTTCGGCAATTAGATTAAATGCACAAAGCGACTCCTATTACAGTTTATTTGAGTATGCACAAGGCATTTACAATCCTGGTTCAGCAGGAAGTAACAACGCTATGTGCGTTACAAGTTTGCATCGTCAACAATGGACAGGACTTAAAGAAGGTCGTCCAAAAGTTACTGTTTTTTCATTTGATATGCCTATGATAGGTATGGATAATTTAGGCGTTGGATTAAACATCAATCAGGATATTATCGGTTTTCAACAAGACATTAATGTAGGGGCAAATGTCGCATTCAGAACTGAATTAGACCCAGGAATGTTAGGAATTGGATTAGGAATAAACGTTATAAACAGATCCATTAATGGAGACTGGATAACATGGGAATCTCTTAATGGACAAACTGTTTATATTGACCCTTCAATACCACACATGGAAAGCAAAACTGCATTTGACTTAAGTTTTGGTGCAACTTTAGTTGGAGGGAATTTTTGGGTTGGATTGTCTGCAACACATTTAACAAAGCCTAAAATAAATTACGATATTGAAGCTCCAAGTTATATTGCCAGACATTATTACTTAACAGGAGGTTATGATTATTCTTTGCCCAATCCTTCGTTTGATCTTATCGGCTCAGGATTTATTCTTTCAGATGGAGGAATGCCAACTGCAACTTTAAATTTAAAACTGCTGTACAATAAAAGTTTTTGGGGAGGCGTTTCTTTAAGGTACTCCGACGCAATTGTTCCCATGGTAGGAATACATTTATTAAACGGTATTAGCATAGGATATAGTTATGATATAGTTTTATCAAAGATTGGATCATATCAATACGGCTCGCATGAAATTATGATTAGATATTGCTTCAACATGAGTGGAGGCAAAACAGCCGGAAGATATAGAAGTGTAAGAAGATTGTAACAAAATGTTTAATTTTAACGTATAAAAAAGACGCTTACTAAACAAATAAATTATGAGAAGATTACTCATCATCAGCGCAATCATCACCGTATTTTTAAGTAGCTGTGGCTATTACGGCAGTGGTGAATTAACAGGTATCGACAGAAAAATTTGGTACACTCCTGATCCTTATGGTATGTTATTTATTCCTCCAGGGTCTTATCAAATGGGACCAAGCGATCAAGATGTTCCAAATTCTATTACAGCTCAGTCGAAAACTGTAACAGTGCAAGGATTTTGGATGGATGAAACCGAAATCACAAACTCAGAATACAGACAGTTTGTTGCTTGGGTAAGAGACTCGCTGGCTCTTACAGTTCTTGGTAGAGAAACCAAGAATGCTGTTGATTTTGGAGATATTAATCCAAAATCGAAATATCAGCCAATCAATTTTATTATTGACGATACAGATGTTACAGAAATCGAATCAAATTTCATTACAAATATGTATGAAAATGGAGAATTCGATTTTGATGACTACGATAATAGAAACTTCCTTGATTGGAGAATACCTCTCGATTACAATGATCTGGAAATAAAAGGAATTTTAGTAAAAAATGAAATACCTAATAACTTTAACCAAACATTATACATCCTCCCTCCTGCTGAAATTTACCATTTCATGCGTACAATCGATCTAAACACAGATGCTTTGTACTATGAATATTATTGGATCGACTTAAAACAAGCTGCAAAAAAACATACATTTAAACCCGGAGCTGATGGTGTTAATCAAGATGTTATTCGTAATTTCTCTAGAGAAGGAGATCATGGTTTAAGAATTGGTCGTCATTTCAATCCTCAAACCGGTCAGTATGAAGGACAAATAAAAGATCGTGAAAAAATGGATGAAGAAAGACCTTGGGATGATTTCGCTGACAGAAATGTTAAAAACTACGATGGAAAAACTAATGAAGGTCGTAAAGGAGGAAGATACAGCTATTACATGCACGAAAAAGTACACATTTATCCTGACACTTTATGTTGGATAAGTGATTTTACATATTCTTATAATGAACCAATGACCAAAATGTACTTCTGGCATCCGGCTTATGATTATTATCCTGTTGTAGGGGTAAGCTGGGTTCAAGCTAATGCATTCTGTGCTTGGCGTACACAATTAAAAAATGCATATCAAAAAACTATTCGTGACTATTACCTAAATGAATACAGATTACCTACCGAAAGCGAATGGGAGTATGCGGCAAGAGGTGGTTTGGATCTTTCAATGTACCCATGGGGTGGTCTTTACACTCGTAACTATCAAGGCTGTTTTATTGCTAACTTTAAACCTATGAGAGGTAACTATTATGATGATGGTGGAGTACAAACTCTAATGGTAGCAACTTTTGATCCTAATGAATGGGGATTATATGATATGGCAGGTAATGTAGCTGAATGGACAAGTAATGCATTCGATGAGTCGGCATATAGCTTTACCCATGACTTAAATCCGGATTATCAATACTATGCACACCCAGATGATCCTCCTGCATTAAAACGTAAAGTTGTTAGAGGTGGTTCATGGAAAGACGTTAGTTACTATATGCAAAACGGAACTCGTACTTATGAATATCAAGATAGTGCAAAAAGTTATATTGGATTCAGATGTGTGAGAACATACTTAGGAAGACATCGAGCAGATGGAAAATCTTATTCACAAGTATATTAAAAAAATAAATAATTTTAAGGAGCGTAATTAAGGAGTATTATTAACTAAAAACTGACACAATTATGAATTTTAGCGAATTTCTTGCAAGCAAAAGGTACAAAAAAATCATGGGATTTGTGTACGGATGGGGAGCAGCCATCGTAATGGTAGGGGCATTATTCAAAATTCAGCACTTACCCGGAGCAGGGGTTATGTTAACCGTAGGTCTTCTCACCGAAGCATTTATCTTTTTCCTTTCAGCTTTCGAACCACCACACGAAGAAGTGGACTGGAGTTTGGTTTATCCAGAATTAGCCGGTGTTGAAGAAAACATTAACATTGATGATAAAAAGGCTGCAGTAAACACTAGAAAATCTGCATTAGAAAAATTCGATGCTATGATCGAAAATGCAGAAATTACTCCGGAACTTTTTGAAAAATTAGGACAAGGCTTAAAAAATTTGAACCAAACTGTTGAAAAATTACACGATGTTTCAGATGCAACTGTTGCTACGAATAATTATGTAGCTAATTTTGAAAAAGCTTCTGAAAAAGTATCTCAATTTGCAGAAGCTTATGGATCTTCAGCACAAAAATTAAATCAACAGGCTGAAAAATTAGCTCAAACATACGAACAAAATGCAAATATTGTTGGTAATTCAAGCGAAACATTGGCTAACACCTATAATAAGCTTATAGAATCTATGAGTCGCGAGCTTGAAATTTCAGCAACCAGCGGCAAATCATACAACGAACAATTATCCATTCTTAATAAAAATCTTCAAGCACTTAATGCTGTCTATGAACTTCAATTACAAGGCACAAATGCACAAATTGAAGCTTCTAAAACACTGTACAGTGGTCTTGATGAAATTCTTGCAAACATGAAACAATCTGCTGAAGAAACTAAACGTTATCGTGAAGAAATCAGCAAATTAAGTCACAATTTGGCAGCCATGAATACAATTTATGGCAACA
The DNA here is from genome assembly GCA_937982115.1 of uncultured Bacteroidales bacterium. Taxonomy (GTDB): domain Bacteria; phylum Bacteroidota; class Bacteroidia; order Bacteroidales; family ML635J-15; genus Bact-19. The sequence goes on from CALJNE010000012.1 coordinate 13,317, forward strand.
TGTTAGCAGCAATGAATTTCAAACAAAGCTAATTATTAAGAGTAGTTAATTAATGTTTAATAAAAAAAATAGTATAATATGGCCGGAGGTAATTGCCCGGAGACCCCGAGGCAGAAAATGATTGGAATGATGTATCTTTTCTATACTGCTCTTTTGGCACTCAACGTGTCATCAGAGATAGTTACGGCTTTTGTTAAAATTGACGATAGCATCAAAAAAACCACTGCCAATTTTGCTGTTAAAACTCGTAGTTTATATGGCATAATTGATGCAAAAGCAGCTGAACAACCCGGAAAGTATTCTGAACTTGCTAAACAAGCTCATGAAATTGAAGCCATCACAAATAAATTTTATGAAGATATAGATAGGCTAAAATTAATGATTATAAGAGAAAGCCAAGGTCCGGATGCAACTTTTGAAACTGAAATAAAGAAAAAAGACGACTTGCATGCTGCAACTATAATTATGGTTGGAGAAGGTGGTCCAAAAATGGGTGATAGTCTCAGAAGCTGGTTAGAAAATTACAGAAAATTGTTGCTTGATCAAATTATTCAAGATACATCATTAACTGTTTATAAAAATATTGATAAAAATCTTGAAATTGTTGACCAGTTAGACAATAAAGATCAACCTTTTAAATGGGAAGAAACTTTATGTCGTGGTATGCCTATGATTGGTACGCTTGCAATGCTTTCCAAAATTCAAGCAGATATCAGAAATGCCGAAGCTGATGTTCTGGAATTTATGATTGCTAAACTCGAAGGTCTTGATATTAGAATCACTTCTCTTGAAGGACTTGTTAGTTCACCAAGAAGCTTTATAATCAGAGGCGGAAAATACAAATCTTATGTATTCCTTGGTGCTAGAGATACCACAATGAGACCAACTGTTTATTTAACTTATCAATCTCCATTTTATGATTCTGTTGTAGTAAATGGTGAAGTTCAATACAAATTAAGACAAGGTGTAAATTATGATACCTTACCACTTGATGAAAGAGGAAAAGGGATTCATGAACGCGATTGTGGATCTATTGGAGATTTTACTTATGGAGGTTTAATACACTATAAATCTAACCGCGGAGATATGTGGCTGCCATTTACTGCAGGATATCAAGTAGGAGAAGCGGGATTTACAGTATCAGCAACAAAATGTAACGTGTTCTATCGTGGTTTAGACAACCCTGTTGAAGTTGCTGTTTCGGGTTATCCTAAAGAAAATGTTCAGGTTAGTATTACTCCCGGAGCAACAATAAGACCGGCTCAAGGAGGAGGATATATTGTGCAAGTACCACAATCATATACAGCTAAAGAAGTAACCATAAATGTATCTGTAAAAACAGATGAGGGTGGCAAAAATCTCGGTCAAAAGAAATTTAACGTTTTAAACGTTCCACCTCCAACAATTTTAGTTGCCGGTGCTTATCGTGATGGTGCTACTCTTCCAAAAGCAGCTCTTCAAAGAAATCCTTTCCTTGATGCAAAACTCGAAAGTGACTTCTTCCCATTCGAAGGAGTTAAGTACGAAGTTGCTCAATACGATTTCTTCTATACTGTTAGAGGTGTAACAAATAAAGTAACTGTAACCGGAGGACAATTCAACCAAGCTGTATTATCTGAAATAAGCAAAATGGCTTCAGGATCTCAGGTTAGTTTTTCGAACATTTACTATAATGGTCCTTCCGGTAGAAGACAAACCAATGGTGTAACAGTAATTTTACAATAATAATTAATTGTTTAGAATATGAAAGTTTTCGTAAAGTTTTTTCCGGTTTTAGCACTTGTTTTACTGATGCAACCAGTTTTTGCTCAAGTATTAGATGGTGCTTTTATGAGAGAACATACTGTCGAGCGAAAATACATCCCTTATCAGAACATCAGGGAAGCCGACGCTATGTATTCTAAAAAAATACTCCGTATTGTTGAACTCCGGGAAAAACACAATCATCCATTGTATTTTCCTATTGTAAGAATGACTTATCCTGCCGGTCCAGGGGCACAACCCCAAAGAAGCAGAGTTAATCTTCTATATTTAATTTATAATATTGGTATTCTTGGAGAAACTTATGATCTTACTACTGGTGAATTAATTGAAACAGTAAGAGGCCCAAAATATCCGGTGTTTAAATTAAATCCTACTGATATAACAAATTGGCACAGATTACCAATTGACGAAGACGATCCTATTAGAGAAGATTTATTGGCTTACTTTACAACTATCAGAGAACAGGATATTGATGGAAATTTCGTAGATCAAACAATTCCTGCAAAACTTGATGATACAAGACCAATGGATCAGCTTTGGATTTGGGAAGAATGGGTGTTTGATAAACAAAGATCTGTAATGGATGTTAGAATCATTGCAATGTCTCCTGACGGATGGGTAGGTGAACAAAGAATATGGCCTTTCTGGATTTATTTTCCACATTACAGACCTTTATTTGCAAGATACGAAACTTTCAATTCTCAAAATGATGCAGAACATCGTACTTTTGACGATATTTTCTTCAAAAGAAAATTTAAAAGCTATATCATTGCTGAATCAAACAACTACGACAACCGTTTGATTACCGATTATTTGCTTGGTATTGATGCTATTCGCGAAGGCGAAAGAATTCAAGACCGATTATTCAAATATGAACACGATCAATGGGAATACTAATTCAATACAATTCATAAAAAAAGGGAGCAAATTGCTCCCTTTTTTATTTTATCTTATCTCCAAATTTGAGTTTTGCTTCATTAAATAATTCGGCTATTTCCTGTTCATTTTCTCGTTTACAAATCAATAAAGCATCTTCTGTATCAACAACTATTAAATCATTAATGTCCTGAACTATATATATTTTGTTTGAGGATGTTGAGTGAATGAAATTGCCGGTAGATTTGGTAATGATAAGTTGATTTACTGTACAAACATTATTATCAATATCTTTTTCTCCAAGTGAATAAAGAGAATTCCATGTTCCTAAATCAGACCATCCGAAATCAGTCTCTAAAACAAATACAATCTCGGATTTCTCCATAACGCCATAATCTATACTAATCCCTTTGGCATCCGAATATACTCTGTTCATAATAACTTCTTCTTCAGCAGTATTGAGGTAATTTACATTTTCGACAAACAAATTATATAATTCTGGCAAAAACTTCTGAATTTCCTCAATAATAACTTTATTTTTCCAGATAAAAATCCCAGAATTCCAAAGAAATTCTCCACTTTGTAAAAAGACCCTGGCTAGCTCAAGATGAGGTTTTTCTGTAAACGCTTTGGCTTTAATAATTTTTTCGTTGTTTTCCTTTGCACTTACCTGAATATAACCATAAGTAGTGGCAGGTCTGTCGGGTTGTATGCCTAAGGTTAGTAATACATTATTTCCAGCTGTGTACTTTAATCCTTCTTTAATAATTTCTTCAAACTTTCTGTTATCCAGAATCAAATGGTCTGCAGGAGTAACTACTACATTTGCCCAGGGGTCTTTTGCTGCTATTTTAAGACTTGCATATAAAATACAAGGAGCAGTATTTCTCCTCATTGGCTCGGCTATAATGTTTTGCGGATTAAGTTGTGGCAGCTGCTCTTTTACCAAATCAACGTGTTCTTTGTTTGTAACTACAAATATGTTTTCATTTGGAATAATACCGGAAAAACGATCATAAGTTTGTTGAATAAGTGTTTTTCCCGTTCCGAAAAAATCTAAAAACTGTTTTGGCTTTGAAACTTTGCTTACAGGCCAAAATCTACTACCAACGCCTCCTGCCATTATAACCAAATAATTTTGTTTGTTCATAACTTTAGTTTTTATTTTCAACAAATATCAATTATTTTTTTTTTATTACAAATCAGTTAGTAATTTTGTTAATTACTTGACAAATATATGGTAATAATTGCAAATATAGGGAAGTATTTCTTTTTAATGACACAAGTTTTTTCAAGACCTGTTAATAGAAGAATATTTTTCAAAAGATTATTACAAGAAATTGAACAAATAGGATTAAACTCTATCTGGATTGTAGCAATAGTTTCCATTTTTATGGGAGCTGTTCTAACATTACAAGTAGCAATTAATTTTGAAAATCCTTTAATCCCCAGATATTTAATAGGATTAAGTGCAAGAGATACAATGATTCTTGAATTTTCCAGCACAATTATTTGTTTGATTCTTGCAGGAAAAGTTGGTTCAAACATTGCCTCAGAAATCGGAACAATGAAAATCACCGAACAAATTGATGCATTAGAAATTATGGGAGTTAATCCGGCAAATTACTTAATTCTTCCCAAAATTCTTGCAGCCCTTTTCTCTTTCCCATTTCTAAATCTAATGAGCATAATTTTGGGAATAGTAGGTGGTTTATTAATAGCTATTTTCACCGATGTCGTAAGTGTTTTTAACTATATTTATGGCTTAAGATATTTGTTTGTTCCGTTCTACGTAACATATTCTCTAATAAAGATTTGCTTTTTTGCTGTTATTATTACTTCGATAAGTTCATTTTATGGATATTATACCGAAGGTGGTGCTCTCGAAGTAGGGAAATCAAGCACAAAGGCGGTGGTTTACAGTATCATTATGATACTATTGTTCAATTTGATACTTACTCAATTGCTTTTAACATGATAGAAGTTGTTAATGTAAATAAATTATTTGGGGAAAATCACGTCCTGAAAAATATTAACACTTCCTTTGAACCCGGCAAAGTGAGTATGATTATTGGAAGAAGCGGTTCGGGAAAAACCGTCTTGTTAAAATGTATTGTTGGTTTATTAATTCCGGATTCAGGAGAAATATACTTCGACAAAAGAGAATTTACAAAATCAAATATTAAATTTAAAACACAAATCCGGCAAGAACTTGGAATGGTATTTCAAGGAGGGGCATTATTTACTTCCTCAACAGTAGAAGAAAATGTGAGATTCCCACTTGATTTGTTTACAAATTGGTCAAAGTCCGAAAAACAGAAACGAGTAGATTTTTGTCTGGAAAGAGTAGGAATAAAAAATGCCAACAAGCTATATCCTACAGAAATTAGCGGTGGTATGCAAAAAAGAGTTGCTATAGCCAGAGCTATGGTTTTAAACCCCAAATATCTATGTTGCGACGAACCAAATTCCGGTCTCGACCCTCAAACAGCAATTCTCATTGACCGTTTGATAAGTGAAATAACAAAAGAATACAATATCACTACCATTGTTAATACTCACGACATGAATTCCGTGATGGAAATTGCCGACAGCATAAACTTTATTTATCAGGGAAATAATTGGTGGCAAGGTACCAAAGACGATATTTTTAACACAGACAATAAAGAATTGAACGACTTCGTTTTTGCCTCGGAATTATGTAAAAAAATTAAAAAAGAAACTACATGAAAAATCTGAAATATCTAATATATTTATCTTTAGCAGCCTGTTTGATTTCATGTGGCAAAACTAAGCCATCAGAGCCAACCGGCGAAAATATTATCTCTCCCGATAAAATGGAGAAAATTATTTATGATGTTCATATTGTTGACGCTATTGTTGCATCAAAAATCATTAAAAATCCTACTCGAGAATCAGATTCTTTATTATACGCCTCCATTTTTGAGAAACATAATGTTTCGAGAGCCGACTTTGAAAACACTTTACTTTACTATGTAAACTACAATTTCGACACACTGAATGCAATCTACGATAGAGTCATTAATAGATTTAACACAGAAAAAGCTCTAATTTTTAAATGATTCATATTGCAGGACATTACATATTTGATGGAAAAAACTTTCACAAAAATGCTTTTATCAGTATTGATCAAAAAGGGACGATCACTCATATTTCAGACACGGGAGAAGCTCTCAAAGAAAAATCAAAAATGATGTTTTATTCGGGAATCATTATGCCCGGTATGATAAATGCTCATTGCCATCTGGAGTTATCAGGATTTAAAAAATCCGACGAAAATCATAAAGACCTCTCCTACTTCATTAATTCAATAATTACAAAACGTGAAGAAACTTTAAATAATAACCGTTGCGAATACTTCGACAAATTAATGTTTGATAACGGCATTAACTGTGTTGGCGACATTTCCAATACCGAAATCAGTATTCCTGCAAAAGCAAAATCCCGTATAAAATACCATAGCTTTATTGAATTATCAGGCTTAAATCCTAAAAATATTCAAGAAAAATTATTCTTTGCCGAAAAACTTAAAAACAAATTTTTAGAGTACAACTTAAACTGCTCTATTGTTCCTCATTCTTTTTATTCTGTTTCGGAAGAACTTTTTAAAAGTATTTCGGAGATTAAGAATAATTCGCCTGTATCTATTCATTTGATGGAATCTCAAGAAGAAATTGACCTATTTTTTTATAAAAAAGGAAAACTTTATGATTTATTGAATAAAATTTTTCCTGAATTTATTCAATTCATTGACTCAACTGAAAAACTTAAACAATATTTAAATTTATTTAATCAGTCAAATATTATTCTTGTTCACAATACTTTTCTCAAAAACAAGATTATTTCCAACAATTTGAACCTGTATTTTTGTTTATGCCCAAAGTCAAACCTATTTCTGCATAATCAAATTCCCGACAAAGATTTTGTACTTGAAAACACCGATAAAATCATTCTCGGTACAGATAGTATGGCTTCTAACAATAACCTTGATGTTTTTGATGAACTGAAAACTTTTGCAAACTCCTATCAAATTTATGAGCTCGAACTATTATTGCCAATGATAACATCAAGAGCTGCAAAAGCCCTGAATTTTACTAATTTTGGTAAATTAAAAATTGGGAATAACCCCGGGATAATTTTGCTCGAAAATGTTGATTTACAAAATTTAAAACTTTTAAATGAAAGTTCTGTTAAACGTATTATTTGATAATTTTTATGACTGTATTTTTATTTAACGAAATTATTTTTGGACCAGTAAGTAGTAGAAGATTAGGATTATCGCTTGGTGTAAATCTTTTGCCATTACACAAAAAATACTGCAATTTCAACTGTGTTTATTGTGAATGCGGTTGGACCGGCGATAATAAATCAGTTATACTTCCATCAAAAAAAGAAGTATTATCATCCTTAGAAAAATATTTACAAGAAATTGCGATAAACAAAAAACCAAAACCTGACGTTATAACCTTTGCCGGAAACGGAGAACCCACAATGCATCCTGATTTTCCGGATATTATTGATGAGACAATTAATCTTAAAAATCAATTTTTCCCCGAAATAAAAATTGCTGTATTAACAAATGCAACAAACCTCGACAAATCAGCAATTACAACTGCTCTCAAAAAAATTGATTTGCCCATTTTAAAACTCGACACTTTTATTGAATCCGACTTCTATAGAATTAATAACCCAATAAATAAAAACATAAACGTAAAAGTAATTGTTGATAACATTTGTAATCATTTCGAAAAACCTATTATCCAGACAATGTTTTTTAAAGCCCAATTTGATGACGGATACATTTTCGACAATACAAACGAAATTTCTTTAAATGAGTATCTAAAGGCTTTAAAAAGGATTTCGCCATCGCTTGTTATGATATATTCTGTTGCAAGAGATACTCCTATGCAAAATATTTTTAAAATAGATATTGATAAGCTGAACGAAATATCCAAAAAAATTGAAAGTATCGGATTCAAAACACTTGTTACTCCATAATGTTTCAAGATAAAAAGAATATTTTAATCAGTCCGTTAAATTGGGGGCTTGGTCACGCAAGTCGTTTAATACCTATTATTAATTATTTCATTGAAAATAATCATAATGTGATAATTGCAGGTAATGGAGCATCCTTAGAACTTCTCAGACAAAAATTCCCGCATTTAAAATATTACATAATATCAGCTCCTGAGATGTACTATGGCAACAAGAAAGCAATTAATATTAAACTAATCCTGGGATTTGTTAAACAATTGATAAATATACCCATTGAAAGATACAAAACAAAAAAAATTGTCAATCAGAATCAAATTGACATAATAATTACCGATACAAGACCGGGAATATTCAATAAAGAAACTGTAAATATTTACATCACTCACCAAATCAATGTATATCTTTCGAAAAAACAATGTATTATCGGCAAACTGCTAACTAAACTTCATTACTGGATTATAGGTAAATATACTTATTGCCTTGTTCCTGACATTTCGGGAGAAAAATCATTAACAGGAAGGTTATCCAAAATAGATAAATTAAAAAATGTTCATTACATTGGTATTTTATCAAGGTTCGCAAGTATTGAAGCCGGGATTAATAAATCTCAAAAAAAAGATAATAACATTTTATGCATTTTGTCAGGACCTGAACCACAAAGAAGTATTCTTGAGCAAAAAATTATTGATTTACTTAAAGAATCAAATTTAAGAGCAATAATCATCAGAGGCATAATAGGCTCTTCAAATAAACAGATAATTAAAAACATTGAACTTTTCGATACCATAAACGATGAAGAATTGCTTTTGCTAATTCACAATTCAAAGTTAATTCTATGTAGAAGCGGCTACTCAAGTTTGATGGATTTAGCAGCATTAAACAGAAAAGCTTTAATCATTCCAACTCCGGGACAACCGGAGCAAGAATATTTGGCTCAAAGATTTAAAGAAATATATGATTTCAAAACTTGCAATCAAAATAATCTTACATTATATTTATTATTTACGGATTACAACCAATCTGAAAAATGGTTTTCCAATCATAATCAAGAATATAGAGAATTTTTAAAAAATATTTTATGAAAGTTTGCGGATTTAGTTTTATAAGAAATGCAATAAAATACGATTATCCTGTAGTCGAAGCAATAAGTTCGATTTTACCTGTTTGCGATAAATTTGTTGTTGCTGTTGGAAATTCGGAAGACAATACCAGAGAATTGATTGAAAATATTGATAAAGATAAAATTATAATTATTGATACCATTTGGAACGATAGTTTGAGAGAGGGGGGCCGTGTACTTGCCCTTGAAACAGATAAAGCATTTCAATCTATACCCGAAGACTTTGACTGGTGCTTTTACATTCAAGGAGACGAAGTTGTTCATGAAAAATATCTCGACAATATTTATGAAGCTATGTTAGAGTATAAGGATAACAAAAACATAGAGGGATTACTATTTAAATATTTGCACTTTTACGGATCTTATGATTATGTTGGAACAAGTTACAGATGGTATCGTAACGAAATACGAATAATCCGAAACGATAAAACAATTTTTTCATTTAGAGATGCACAGGGTTTTAGAAAAAAGCCGGACTCAAAACTTAAAGTAAAACCTATTGATGCGTACATTTATCATTATGGTTGGGTAAAAGATCCGAGAGCAATGCAGAAAAAACAGGAAGACTTCAACAAGCTCTGGCATGATGATGAGTGGATTGAAAAAAACATTGCAAAAGTTTCGGAATTTGACTATACCGGAATAGATTCTCTTGCAAAATTTAGCGGTACTCATCCTAAAGTAATGCAAGAAAGAATAAAAAGAATTAATTGGAAATTCGACCATGATCCATCATTTAATAAAATTTCCGGAAAAGATAAAATCAAAAAGATTTTTGAAAAATTAGGATTAAATATTGGGCAATATCAAAATTACAAGATTGTGAAATAAAAAAAAGCTGCCAAACCGACAACTTTTTTACAATATTTTTCACTAAATTTATTCTTTAACGTATTTTGTTGTTTTATATCCAAGTTCCTGATAAGATTCAGAACCTTGACTTCCAAAATCTGCTACGTAAAATAAATCAACATCTTGATGTAAAATCATATTTTTAAATTTCAACATTTTAATTGTCCAGATTGTACTCATTTGACCATTAGCAAATTTATCAGCACGAACAATAATATTCTGTAGCACGGGAGTTGGTACAACCTCGTCATCATCAGAAGGTGTCAACAAGAAAACTCGAGTAGTGGTTTTTCTTTCTTCGATAACAACAGCCAAACGTTCTTTTTCTTTATACTCGTCAATACCTCCTAAAAAATTCCATGTTCCTTTTAATTCTTCTTTAATTTTGTATATTGTTTGAGGTGGGTTTTCTTCGTCTTCGTCAACTTGTTGAATTACTGTATATTCATACTCATAAACAGAAGTTACTTTCCCATCTTTATCGAATTGAATCCAATTTCTGCCATCTAAAACTTTTCCGTTATGAGTAAGTGCTACGTTTGTTCCGATATCGGTAACTTTCTGTTTCCAATTTAATCCTGTTACATTTGTTTCATATAAAATTTGAATATCCCCACTAATGTAACGAATTTTAGACTCCATTTCGCTTACATTCCACTTCCCTACCATTCGAGCTTTACGAGTGTAGATCGAGACAAAAGGATCTTCTTCTCCTTTCTTAAAACAACTGGTTGTAACAAATGGAAGAATTATTACAATCCCCATCAAAACTAAACTTAAGTACCTTTTTGTGTTCATAATCTTCTTGCTTACAGTGTATGATTATACAAAAGTATTTTATTTTTAATTACAATACAAATAAAATGAATTTTTTTTAAATATAAATTTTTTTTGAACAAAAATTTAAAAAAAATAAACATTTTTTGTTAATAACCTCCTATTTAAATTATTATCAATGTAAAAGTAATATCTTTTTTTAATAAAACAATGCCTTTTGTAATTTTTATTTCATATTTTTGTAAAAAATTTTTTTATGGTTATAAATACAAAAGAAAAAGCAACAAGAATAAAGCTTGTTACAATGTTGACTGTAATTGTTTACCTTTTGGTATTAGTTGCCTCGTTGTATCTTAAATGGTCTCCTAATCATATTTTAGAACTCGCTCTAACAGTAATCTTTTTCTTAATAATGATTTTTATATTCACTAAAAAATATACCTATATATATTATAATACCGACGGACCTAAAATTATTCTTAGATTCATTCCATTGCAACCCTTAACCGCAGGAAATTTTTCGGTAGAAATTTCTAAAAGAGATTTTGTAAAATACGAAATTCAAGATAAAGCTTTAGGACTAAGAAAAGAATTGACGCTTTTTGCAAAAACATCCAAAGGAGTTGGGAAATATAAATCTGTTAGCTTGTCAATTCTAAACAAAGAAGAATTTGATTTGTTATTAAAAGACTTAGAATTATTACAAACTAAATAATTGATGTTATGAAAAAGATTTATGTTATTTTGGTTTTATTTTTTGTTTTGTCTGGATTTTCTTTTGCTCAGGACTATAAAGGAGCTATCGGTTTTAGAGGTGGGGTAGATCAAGGTTTAACCCTCAAGACTTTTGTTAGTGGAAGTAATGCATTTGATTTAATTCTTTCAACACATCACTATGGATTACATTTTACTGCTCTTTATGAAAAACATGTTTTCGATATTTTTGATGTACCTAACCTTGCATTTTTCTATGGTTTTGGAGGCCATGTGGGATTTTATAATGCTAACAGATGGCCGAGTTATTGGCCTGCATACACCGGCAGTGCAACTGTTATTGGAGCTGATATTGTTATTGGAGTAGAATACACTTTTAAGGAAATTCCAATCAATATTTCTTTAGATGTTGTTCCATCACTTAATATTTTACCATACATGTTTTATTGGCAGAAAGGAGCTCTATCTATCAGATATGTTTTCAAATAAGATTAATAAACGTGCCTGATAACAGAATTTTTGATCTTGCTCTTTCATTTGTTAGCGGATTAGGCGATATTAATGCTAAAAAACTCATCTCAGCAGTAGGTTCTGCTGAGAATATTTTCAATCTTAAATTAAAAGATTTTTTACGAATTCCCGGTTTTGGTCATCAAAAAGCTGAAAGTATTCTTCTATCCCTTGAATCCTCATTACAAAGAGCTAAAGAAGAAGAATTGTACTGCGCAGCTAACGAAATTAATTATGTTTGCTACACTGAAGATGATTATCCTCAAAGATTAAAAGAATGTCCTGATGCTCCATTGGTACTTTTTTACAAGGGCAAATCAGATTTTAACAAATCTAAAATCATTAGTATTGTAGGCACTCGAAAAGCTACAAGGTATGGAGTTGAATTTACGGAAAATCTAGTCAAAAGCATTTCGGAAAATTACCCTGATTGTGTAATAGTAAGCGGCTTAGCTTATGGAATTGACATTTCTGCTCACAAATCTGCACTAAAATATGGATTGGAAACATGGGCTGTTCTAGGTCACAGTCTGGAATATATCTATCCGATTCCTCACGAAAAGACTGCAAAAAAAATCTTAGAATCAAATGGGCTTCTTTTGTCTGATTATCCCTATAAATCAAAGATTGATCCCTCGAATTTTGCAAAACGAAACAGAATAATCGCCGGTTTATGCGATGCCCTTGTTGTTGTTGAATCAGGAGAAAAAGGCGGAGCAATTATTACTGCAAATATTGCCAATCATTATAATAAAGATGTTTTTGCAGTTCCGGGAAATATAAACGAACCATACAGCAAAGGATGCAACAAACTTATTAAAACAAACAGAGCAAATCTAATTGAATCTCTCGAAGACCTTGAATACATAATGAATTGGAAATCAAAATCCGAAAAAATAACTCAACAAAAACTCAGCTTTATTGAGCCTCTGAATGAAAACGAAACTAAGGTTTTTGAAGTTCTTAAAAATTACGAGTATTTAGATATTGATAATATTTTGCGTCAAACAGAATTAGATTCAGATTTGTTAAGTCTGACCTTGCTTGAGATGGAATTCAAAGGAATTATTAAATCTCTTCCAGGAAAAATTTTTACTTTAAAATTATAATTATGATTATTGATACACATTCCCACCTGTATCTTGAAGATTTTGACGACGATATACTACAGGTTATTGAGCGAAGCAAAGAAGTCGGAGTAGAAAAAATAGTTTTACCAAATATTGATGATAGCTCTTTAGAAAGAATGCATAACTTGACAAATCTTGACCCAAAGTTATTTTACCCTTGCATGGGATTACATCCTACTTCAGTAAAAGAAAATTATAAAGAAAAATTAGATAATATTTTTTCTAATTTTAATGATGATTATGTTGCTATTGGCGAAACAGGAATAGACTTATACTGGGATAAAACATTTTTCAAGGAACAACAAGCCGCATTTGAGTTTCAAATCGAAAAAGCTTTAAAACATAAATTACCAATAATAATTCACAGCCGCAAAAGTTTAGAAGAAACTTTCGAGATTGTTTTTCCATATTCACAAAAAGGCTTACAAGCTGTTTTTCACTGTTTCCCCGGCGATTATGAAGATGCCAAAAAAATTATTGACAAAGGTTTTTACCTTGGAATTGGGGGTGTTGTTACGTTTAAAAATTCAGCACTACATGAAATTGTAAAAAAAATACCTATTAATAATATATTATTAGAGACAGATGCTCCTTTTTTAGCCCCGGTACCATATAGAAGCAGACGAAATGAACCCGCTTATTTGGAAGCAATAGTTATAAAAATTGCAGAAATCACTAAATTATCAATAAATGAGATTAAAGAAATTACTTCAAAAAATGCAATAAAATTTTTCAATTTCAAACAATAAAACATTGTATAACAGAGTTATATAAATTCTTTAATAAGTTAATAAGGTTAAGAAAAAAATAAATTAAAATAAAAATAAATTTTTGTGATTAAATTAAAATTTATTATTTTGCGACGATTTTAGTGAAGATGGAGAGGAGAGATGGCCGAGTGGTCTAAGGCGCACGCCTGGAGAGCGTGTATTCCGCCTCAAACGGAATCGTGGGTTCGAATCCCACTCTCTCCGCAGGCAAATGTTCTTTGCAAACAAGTTTTTAAAGTGAATAATAATTTAAATAATTTTTAAGTTTAAACATTAAAACGAATAATAGTTATGAAAAAACTCATCGCATTGTTAACTTTGGCAGGTTTACTCATTATGAGTACATCTATGGTTTTTGCTCAAGATGAAAAATCCAATGAAAAAGCAACAACAACAGAACAAGTTGCAACAGATCAGCCAGCAGCTGATGAAGATGCTGCCCCCGTTGCAGAAGAAAAGCCATTACATCAACAATTGAAAATTAAAATTATCGAAGGTGGTCCAATGTTCATGGGCTTCTTGTTGGTAACTTTAATTTTAGGTCTCGCGTTAGCTTTTGAAAGAATTATTTATCTGAATTTAGCTACTACAAATACAAAAAAACTTTTAGCAAAGATAGAAGAAGCCATAAATAATGGCGGTATAGAAGCTGCAAAAGAAGTTTGTCGCAATACCAGAGGACCGGTAGCAAGTATCTTCTATCAAGGACTCGATAGATACGATTCTGGTATTGAAGTAGTTGAAAAATCAGTTGTATCTTATGGTTCAGTTCAAATGGGGCAATTAGAAAACGGGTTAACCTGGATTGCTTTATTTATAGCATTGGCTCCTATGTTAGGGTTTATGGGAACAGTTATCGGTATGATACAGGCTTTCGATGCTATAGAAGCAGCAGGTGATATCAACCCGTCACTGGTTGCAGGAGGTATTAAAGTAGCTCTTATTACAACTGTAACCGGTCTTGTTATTGCTATGATTCTCCAAGTTTTCTATAATTACATAGTTGGTAAAATTGATTCTTTGGTTAACGCAATGGAAGAATCTTCAATAGCATTAATAGACATTCTCGTTGATTATCAAAGAAAAGATAAATAATTTAAAAATATTGAACCATGTTAGAAAAAATCGTTAAGATAACAGGCTATGTTATTCTCGGATTGGCAGCAATAATTTCTGTACTTTTCTTCCTAAAAGATGCAAAAGTTCTTCAAAATGGGCTTGATGCTTTAGGAGATGCCCCTTCAGAAGTTAAAATTGCCGAAATAGATAAAATGGCCACAAATTGGAGTGCTATAATTGTTACTAGCTCCATAGTAATTTTTATATTGTCTGCTGCCACAATTCTTTTATTTTCTCTATATAATTTCATTAAGAATACTATTGATAACCCAAAATCTGCAATAAAACCTGCTATCGTATTAGTTTTATCTGCATTTGTTATCATTATTTCTTATTCATTAGCATCAGATGTAATGCCTGATTTTCTCGGAGCAGACAAACTCAGTATTTCAGGCAATACAATAAAATTAGTAGAAGCTTCTTTGTATTTAGTGTATATTTTGTTTGGAATTTCTATTGTAGCCTTAATATACACAGAAGTTTCAAAAATTTTCAGATAATAATGAGCAAAATTGCTTAAAAAAAATTAAATTATGGCAAAACGTGAAATAAGTGAAATAAATGCCGGTTCAATGGCTGATATCGCGTTTTTACTTCTGATTTTCTTCCTGGTAACAACCACTATGGATGTTGACACAGGGATAGCTCGACAATTACCTCCAATTCCGGAAGATAAAGCTAAAACTGAAGCCGAAATCAATCGCAGAAATATTTTCATCGTGTTGATAAATGCTCAGGATAGACTTCTAGTAAACGGGAAACCTATGAATGTAGAAGAACTCAAAGATAAAGCAAAAGAATTTATCAAGAGTGATCCTAATAATCCCGAATTACCAACGATGGTGGAAACAAAAATTGACGGCATACCAAATCCTGTGTTAGTAAGTGAAGGAGTTATTTCTCTTCAAAACGATAGAGGTACAACCTACAAAAAATACATGGAAGTACAAAACGAGTTAGTAAAAGCCTATAATGAACTTCGTGATGAAGCTGCTCTGCAATACTTTGGGAAAAGACGATTTGATGATCTTACTGAAGCAGAACAGGAAGCTATCAAAAAAATATATCCTCAGCGTATTTCTGAAGCAGAACCTAAAAATATTGGAGGAAAAAAATAATGGCTAAATTTAATCGTAAAAGAAAAAAGGCTTCTATAGGGATTTCAACTGCTTCCCTCCCCGATATTGTGTTTATGTTGCTATTCTTCTTTATGGTAGCTACAACAATGAGGGAAGTAGAATTGAAAATCGAACTGCGAAATTCAGATTTACCTCAAGCCACAGAAATTAAAAAACTCGAAAAGAAATCCCTTGTTAGTTTTATCTATGTTGGTAAACCAAAGCCAAATTATCAAAGACTATACGGAACTGAGCCCAGAATTCAATTAAATGCCTCTTTTGCTGATGTAAGTGATATTTATGAATTTATTCTGGCAGAAAGAGCAAAAAGAGATGAATCTGTTGTTCCTTTAATGACAACTTCGCTAAAAGTACATCAAGATACTAAAATGGGAATTGTTACTGACATTAAACAAGAGCTTAGAAAAGCTTCTGCTCTTAAAATTAATTATTCAGCAAGAAAAAAGATTTAATTTTTTATACCTTATTTTAAAAAGTTCGCACAGAGGCGAACTTTTTTTTTGAACATGGCAACCTATTTTGTTTTTTTTCGTTATTTTTACACAAAAATTAATCTATATGAAAAAGTGGATTTTTACAACATTTGTATTGTTTATCTGTTTATTTTCTCAATCACAAAACTCAAATTTTATTGACTCCAGACTCTATGAGGTATATCCTTCTGAATTTCTATCAGAATTACAAACCAATAATCCTCAAGCTCTGGAATATATGAATTGGTATTTAGACAACTCCTATACTATTATAGAATTGCCCGAGTATAAACTTGAAGGACTTCCTTTTCTAATGTATTATGATTTCGAGAATAAAAACATCTCAGATACAGTAACAGAATTGCCTACACCGTTTATTAATATTTATAAATTTTATTTCGAAAGAAAAAACGATTTAACGACTACTTATAGAATTGGAAATACAGGATTAGCCATTGTTTTTTTCTCAGAAAAAGAACTTATAAATAAATTCAATCAGTTTAAAAATGAAAAATAATAATATAATGAAAAAGATAGCATTATTAGTTTCTTTTGCTTTATTATACTCGTTTGCTTTTTCGCAAACTTACTTAATGAATGCAGCTACAAATGGAACAACTATTAATACATGTTCCGGAACATTATATGATTCTGGCGGAGCCAATGGAAATTACAGTAATAATGAAAACTATTATTTGACTATTTGCAGTTCTATTCCGGGCGGACATGTTCAACTTACTTTTACTCAATTTCAATTAGAATCTTCGACTTTCGATTGGATGACAATTTATGACGGACCAAATCAATTCAGCCCTGTTTTAGTAAATCAACAAGGAAATCAATCCTTACTAAATCAAACTGTTACCGCTACAGGCTCTTGCCTTACAATTTGGTTCAGAACAGACGGCTCGGTTACTTATGCAGGATTTGCTGCAAATATCAGTTGTAATTTTCCATGTCAAAACTTCACCGTCAATCTAATTTCTCCTACCCTGCCGGTTTTACCCGATACAGCTGTTTATACTTGCCCGAATGCCGGAGCTCAATTTATTGTACAAGGCAATTATCCCAACTCCGGACAAAATTACCCACAATCAGATGCTACAACCACTTTCACCTGGTATGTTACAACTGTTCAGCAAACTTCATATAGCGGTCAGGGAATGACAACTCTACCTTATGATTTTACCACACCAGGTGGAACTTATGTAACATTTACCGCTACTGATATTAATGGCTGTGAATATATTTATCCTGAAGACATTTTGGTTTATGTTTCCGTTCCACCTACTTTTGTGGGAACGAATGCAGACCAAACAATTATATGCCCTGGTGAAGAAGTAAATTTTGAAGGCTTTGTTCAGGTAGAAGAATGGGTAGTTCAAATTCCTGATATTGTAAATGAATGTTTCTGTGCTGATGATTCACATTATCAGCAACCTCAATGTGCTCAATTTGTTCAAACTGCTTTTGCTCCCGGACAGGTTATAACCTCGGTGAATGATATTCAAAGTATTTGCATGAGGCTTGAGCATTCATATATAGGCGACCTTGACATGTGGATTACTTGTCCTAATGGACAATCAATGTACTTTATAACTTATCCCAATGGTTGTGGTTCAACTTATTTTGGAGTACCTGTTGACAATGACAACCTTCCCTGTACAAATCAGGCAAATTGGGGAACTTTATATCATTATTGCTGGACTCCATCTGCCAATCAAACAATACCACAAGCTTGTCCTTCATATAGTACAATGCCGGCCGGTAATTATGCCCCTGTACAACCATGGACAAATCTTATAGGATGTCCTGTTAATGGAACTTGGCAAGTATGTTTCAGAGATAATCTATATTCGGATGATGGGGTGGTATGCGATTTTGAGTTGCACTTTTCTCCAAATATTTTACCATCACCTGGAAACATGTGGTCATTCCAAAACACTTATGATACTAATTTGTTTGTTTGGACAGGAAATGGAATGAATCCCAATTCCGGAGGTACTGCAACAGCTTATCCCACAACCAGCGGAGATCAAGTATTCACTTTCTCTGCAACTGATGACTTCGGTTGTACTTATGACACAACACTGGTAGTACATGTTCGAGCTGCGGACGACCCAGTTTGCTGTCAGCAACCGAATGCTTTTGCAGGACCCGATGACCATGTGTGTACAAATACATACACTTTTAATGCAAGTTTAGCACAAGGAAATACAGGTCAATGGTCGCTTGTAAGTGGACCAGGACTAGTTACTTGGCAAAATCAAAATTCGCCAAATGCCACTGTTACAGTTAACCAGTGGGGAGTGTACGAATTTGAATGGAGAGAAATTAATGGACCCCCAACCTGTTATGCAACAGATAGAGTAATTATTCAATTTTATCCTGTTCCAACAACTACCTTTACTTATTCACAAATTTTATGCTTTGGTAATACAACAACAATTACATATACCGGAAACGTAGGACCTACAGCAACATATAACTGGAATTTTGGAAATGGTACAGTACACAGCGGCTCCGGACAGGGACCTTATGTAGTTTCATGGAGTAATGTTGGAAACAATGCTGTAACTCTTCAAGTATCTGCAAACGGATGCGATTCTCCTGATACTCTTGTGAATATTTACAATCCTCCTGCTCTAACTCATACGTTAATAATAGAAGATGATCCTTGTTTTAATTCATGCAGAGGAAGGGCACAAATACATGTTACAGGCGGAACTCTTCCATTCACATATTCATGGACATCACCAACAAATATATTATCTAATCTATGTGCCGGTAATTATGGAATAACAGTTACCGATAACAACGGTTGTACTACCGGCCAAAATTTTGTAATAAATCAACCACCTGAACTTCTAATTACCAACGAAGTTACACAAAACCTGAGTTGCTATCAATCTAGTGACGGTTATATTGAAATTACGACATTTGGAGGAACAGGAAATCATACTTTCATCTGGTTAGATTCTCCGGTCAGCTCAAATATCCGAACAGGATTAAGTGCAGGTACATACTTTGTAACAATTATTGATGAAAATGATTGCCAAATCACAAGGCAATATACAATTACTCAACCTGATCAATTACTGATTACAATATCACCTAACACTGCAATATGTGAAGGGCAAACAACCGTAATCAGCAGTAATGCTGTAGGAGGTACTGCCCCATACAGATATTTCTGGGATGACGGAACAGGAGTTTTCCAGGCAGGACCAAGTTTAACACGAGTACCATCAGAAACTACTACATTTACATTGTACGTTCTTGATGCCAATAATTGCTTAAGTAATACCGTAAACATGACGGTTACAGTAAGTCCTCTTATGGTTATAGATCATGTAAACATTCAAAACAACAGATGTTATAATTCCTGCGATGGTAGAGCAGAAGTATTGATGTCAGGAGGTATTCCGCCATTCAACTATTCATGGGGATCGCCTACAAATGTATATAATGGTTTATGTGCAGGAATTTACACTTTGACTATTACTGATATAATAGGATGTAATGTTAATACTTCTTTTGTAATCACTCAACCAACGCCTCTTACATATTCTACAGAAAGCCAACCAGCAACCTGTTATGGATATACTGATGGTGTGGCAACAATTTATGTACAGGGATCTGTTCCGCCATATACTTATTTATGGCCAAACGGACATAACACAAATGTTCTAACAACAGGAGCAGGAACTTATACAGTAACTGTTACCGATGCCAACGAATGTAGAATTACCGCTCAAATAACCATTAACCAGCCAACTCCTATCTATGTAACTCCTATACCCAACAGAACTATCTGTCAGGGACAAACAACAACTCTTTCTGCCCAAGCAACCGGAGGCACTCCTTATGCAGGAGGAGTTTACGACTTTAGATGGACAGGAAGTGACGGAAGCATTTATAATTCAAACATTTATGAAGCTTCTCCAACTCAAACAACAATTTATAATCTCGTTGTAACGGATTCTCATGGATGTACAGGTTCTCCTGCTCCCGTAACAGTAGTAGTGAACCCATCTCTTGATATTCTTTCGGTAGTTACAAGTAACGATACAATTTGTCCGGGAGATCCTGCGATAATTTATGTAGATGCTATTGGTGGAAATGGAGGCCCCTATATTATGACCTTACAAGACGGAAGAGTTGTAGCAACACCGTTCACTGTTACTCCTGAAGAAACAACCATGTTTATAATTACACTTGCCGATATGTGCGGAACACCACCGGTGAAGGACTCTATCCTGATAAATGTAAGACCAAAACCCGGAAATATTTTCGTTGCCGACAAAGTTGAAGGTTGTCCTCCTCTCACGATTCAATTTAACGAAAATTCTCCGGACAGAGGACAAACTTATCTCTGGGAATTTGGAGATAACGGATTTGCAACGGTTAAAAATCCTCTATATACCTATACAAAAGAAGGTGCTTATAGTGTCAGCCTTGAAGTTACAGATGATTTCGGTTGTAAACATAAGAGAACTGTAGAAAATATGATTATGGTTTATACTCCGCCAAAAGCTAATTTCGTTGCTGATCCCGAAGTTGTTTCTATGCTTTCCGGCGAAGTAAAATTCATAAATCTCTCTACCAATGCGGTAAGATATTTCTGGTTCTTTGGTGATGGAGATAGTTCCATGTTTGCAGAGCCAAGACATATATTTAAAAACATCGGAGAATATGATGTAATGCTGGTTGCTGAATCTGCTCGTTATTGTCGTGATACTGTAACAAAGAAAGTTATCGTTGAAAATCAATTCTCATTCTATATTCCAACATCATTTACTCCTAACGGAGACGGCGTTAATGATTGCTTCAGACCTTGCGGAAACGGAATAAGCAAACATGATTTCAAATTTGTAGTTTATGACCGTTGGGGTAATCCTGTATTTACAACTGAAAAATATGATCCATCTGCTCCTTGCGATGCTTGTACAGATGGAGCCTGGGACGGCACTCGCGGAAATCGTATGAAAGGAGACCCGATTCTACCAAACGGCATTTATCATTGGTATTGCGAATTTAAAGACTGGAACGGAACTATTTATCAAAAACATGGTACTGTTCAACTTATAAGGTAATAAAAAAGCCCGAAAATTCGGGCTTTTTTATTATTCTAGTTTTGGGTATTAATACAAAGTTTTAATTTCTTCCTTAATAAAATTAATTGCTTCCTGTGTTGGAGATTTTTCCATTTCAATAAGTTTCTCGAAAATGTTTTGGCTGAGTTTTATAGCCAGATCTGTAGGAGCACATTCTTCAGCTGCAGAATTTATAAGTTTGATAGTTTTTTCTTTTGCAATTTTCACCTGCTCCCATGCATCAATAGAGAGATATAATTGCTGTGAAAGATTATGTTCGAACTCACTCCTGATAGTAATAAGCATTTCCTTTTGAAGTTGCTGTACTGTCATGTTAGGAGTTTGCAATCTCATGATAATACTGTTTGGAGAAATTCTTTCCAGAAATAAAATCACTCTTTCGTAGGCCTGCAACCGAATTGGAGTAATAATCTTTTGATTCTGAAGGATAATTTGAACTCTGCGATTTTCATTTTCTTTCTGTAAAACAGTTTTTAAAACATAATAAGCTGTGATAAAAACAATTAGAGATGGAATCGTAATTTTTAAAATTTCTAAAAACATAATGTTAAATTTTTAAAGTTTATGCTGTACAATATTATTATATTTCTGAATAACTTACTATTTTAGCATAAAAAAAATTAAAACTTTTTATATGGAACATATTTCAAGGCGTGTTAGAGAAATGGCCACATCGGCAACCCTCGCAATGGCTCAAAAGAGCAGAGAGTTAAAAAGTCAAGGGATTGATGTTATTAACCTTAGCATAGGCGAACCCGATTTTGATACTCCCGAGCACATCAAAGAAGCTGCAAAAAAGGCTATTGATGAGAATTATACACATTATCCTCCTGTAGCAGGTTATGATTCGTTACTCGAAGCTATTGTTAAAAAATTTGAAAGAGAAAATAACTTAAAGTTCACAAAGAATCAAATTGTTGTTTCAACCGGCGCAAAACATTCGATTATAAATGTGTTTTTATCTATTCTCGATCCGGGAGACGAAGTTATAGTTCCCGCACCTTACTGGGTAAGCTACGTTGATATGGTTCGTCTTGCAGAAGGCACACCAGTAATTATTAAATGCGGAATTGAATCCGATTTCAAAATGACGGCTCAACAACTCGAAAAACATATTACTCCAAACACCAGAGCCCTAATTTTCAGTTCACCTTCAAATCCTACAGGGAAACTTTACTCTCGCGAAGAATTAGCCTCTATTGCCGCAATTATTGCAAAATATCCGCAAATTATCGTACTTTCTGATGAAATTTATGAACATATAAATTTTGTTGGAAAACATGAAAGCATATCTCAATTTGAAGAAATTAGAGATCGTGTTGTAATTATCAATGGAGTTTCGAAAGGCTATGCCATGACAGGATGGAGAATCGGATATATTGGAGCTCCTGTTTGGATTGCAAAAGCAGTAGAAAAATTACAAGGTCAATTTACTTCAGGAGCATGTACGATTGCTCAGAAAGCAAGTGAAGCAGCTCTTAACGCAGGAAATCAATCCTGCCTGGAAATGACAGCCATTTTCAAAAAAAGAAGAGACCTTGTTATTGAATTACTAAAGGAAATTCCCAGACTTAAAATTAATATCCCCGAAGGAGCATTTTATGTATTTCCCGACATCTCGGAATATATCGGAAAATCAGTTTCGGGATATACAATTACCGATGGCGACAGCTTAGCCATGTACCTTCTCGAAAAAGCAAATGTTGCATGCGTCGGTGGTAATTCATTCGGATCCCCGGAATGTTTAAGATTATCTTATGCTACAAGCGAAGATTTAATTATTGAATCAATAAAACGGATAAAAGCAGCTCTTTTTGAACTAAAATAAAAAGCGGAAATTTCCGCTTTTTTTATTTTTTTTTATTTACAAAATTTGTAACTTTGCTATGTTAAGCATTATTCTCTAATAAATTAAAACTATGATAAAAAGAATTATTCTTATTAGTTTTGCTTTCATTGCAACAAACTACATTTTTTCTCAAAAGTTCGAGTATTACAGATTTGAACCTGCACTGGTAAATGACAATGTAAGAAGTCTGGAAACTGACATTTATGGTAATATATGGATAGGCACAACAGGAGGAATTACAAAATTTGACGGCGTAAATTTCACTTCATATACAACAAGTCAGGGACTTGGCGGTAACATAATTTACGATATTCATGCACATTCCTCAGGACTTGTTTATGCTGCAACATCCGGAGGGCTTTCCGTTTTTAACGGTACGAGCTGGACAAACTATACTGCCGGAGACGGATTGCCATCTACAAATGTATGGTGTGTTACCGAAGACCTTAACGGTGATATATGGATCGGAACTTCTGATGTTGGAATTGCTCATTTCAACGGAACCTATTGGGAATCTTTCTCCACATCATCAGGGCTAATCTCAAATACAATTAAAGTGATTTTTGCTGACAGAAACGGAAATATCTGGTGTGGGGCAGGCAATGGTGTTTCAAAATTCGATGGTAGCAATTTCAAAAATTTCAATACAAGTAACGGACTCCCCGGTCCAATAATTAATGAAATTATCCAGCTTGACAACGGAAATATTGCAATTGCAACGAATAACGGTATTTCAATATTTAACTTCAATAATTTCACAAATATTACTACTGCTCAAGGATTGCCCGGAGCAAATGTACTCTGCCTTAAACAAGATTTTAATCAAAATTTACTAATCGGAACTTCTTCCGGATTTACAATTTACAACTGGGCTACTTTCCAGACCTATACTGTTAATAACGGATTATCAAATAATATCGTTAACAAGATTACCTTATCAAAATCTCCGGCTCAAAATCAGGTTTGGATTGCCAGTCCTTTTAATGGCGTTAGTATTTTTGATAATAACAACACTTTTATTATCTATAGAACTAATAAAAATCTCGTAAATGATAATATAACAACCATCTTCAACGATAATGACGTTACATGGATTGGAACAGCCAACGGGTTAAATAAAGTTAAGGGACAAAATTGGAGAACTTTTACAACTACCGATGGGCTTTCTACTAATTATATTACTGCTATTCATAAAGATTCCGAAAATAATATCTGGGTTGGAACTGTTAACGGTGTAAACAAAATTTCAGGATTATCAATTACTAAAATTCTCACAGCTCATGGTTTAACCCATCCATATGTTACAAGTATTACATCCGACGGAACAGGGAAAGTGTATGTAGCTACTCTGGATAATATAACAATTATACAAAACGGTATTGTAGTTGATACTCTTGATACTGACGATGGATTAGCGGATTCTGCGGTAAATGTTGTTCATTATCAGGATGGACTGCTGTGGATTATGACCGATGAAACCATTCAATATTACAATGGGATTAGTTTTACTGATGCAACAAATTTAGGATGTTTTACTTCTCTTACGATGTCAGGAGGAAAATCCGTTAACTCTTCTGCTTTTACTGCTTTAGGCGATAATAATGCTTTGAGAATTTACAACACAAGCATCCCATTTTACAATTGCTATGTTCATCCATACCAGAATAGTGCTACAATAAATTCTATTGTTGAACACAGTACCGGACTCTTCTGTTCTTTCGATAATGGAGAAATACAAAGACTATCATCATCAACTTACTATTGGGAAGATTTTAGCACATTATATCCCGGATTAAACCCAGTTTTTAACCCAAGTTTTATTTCAAAAGACAATGATCCCAACTATTTATGGATTGGATCCGACAATATGGGATTGGCAAAAGTATGTCTAACCTGCAACCAAAATTTAACACTTACAGCAACATCTCCAACTTGCTACAATTCTGTAAATGGACAGATTAACATTACCTCGCCCGCCGGAACAAATTACTCCATAAACAATGGACAAAATTGGCAAGCTACATCAACATTCTCTGGACTTAAAGGTGGATATCATCACATCCTAGTTAGAAATGCAAGCTCAGAAATTATTGCTGATAGCATATATTACTTAAACCACTACTCCAGTTCTATCGCCGGTGCACATATTTCAATTACACAAATAAACTGCTACGGAAATGCAAATGGATCAATAGAATTAACATACACTATGCCGGCAAACCACATCTGGGAAAACATGGACAATTCATCACTGCTTAGAACAAATCTCGACCACGGTAATTATAGTGTTACTGTAACAGATGGTGCTGGATGTTCTAAAATTTTAAGCAACACAATAGTTCAACCAACCGAGCTTTCGGTAAGTGAAAATCACACAAATATAAATTGTTATGGATCCAATAACGGACAAATACAATTAAATATTTCAGGAGGAATGCCTCCATATACTGTAGTTTGGTCTTCAGGACATACCACTCCTTCAATTTCAGACCTTGCAGAAGGAAACTATAATTATACTGTTAGCGACGACAATTCTTGTATTAAAACAGGTACTGTATATATAAGCGAACCTGGAGAATTAAATGTTTCTGCTACTGTTATAAATAATGAATGCCATGGCAATTTGAATGGAAGTATAACAATTTCTATTACAGGAGGTGTGCCGCCCTACAATGTTTCATGGACACCAAACGCTTATGTCAGCGGTTATAATATTATCAATGCTCCGGCAGGAATATACAACCTACAAGTTGTTGATGCCAATAATTGTACTTTTAATGCACAATACACTATTACTGAACCGCAAGGTATCACAATGAGTAATCTTAACATCAGTCATGTCCTGTGTCATGGACAATCAACCGGAAGTATTACTTATAACGTTAGCGGAGGCTACGGAGATTTATCTTTCCTATGGACTAAGGATGGTGTTCCCGGAACTTTTGCTACAACCCAAAATCTTAACAACATTCCAGCAGGAACATATCATTTAACAATTACCGACCAAAACAATTGCAGCAGTATATACAATTTCACAATTAATCAGTCCCCCGAACTTGTAACAAATATTACCGTAACTCCCATTTCCTGTGCAGGCAATGAAGACGGTCAACTTCTTGCAACTGCAACAGGTGGGTCGGGGATCATCAGTGCATATTTGTGGTACAACAGCCAGGACCAGGTTATTGGAGTTACTCCTCACATTACCGGACTTGGAGCAGGCGATTATTATGTTGTAGTTAGGGATAGTTATTATTGCTATGATACTGCTTACGCCTCTTTGACACAATCCACTCCGCATGTTTATCAGGTTATCACAAATAATGCAAGCTGCTTTGGCAAAAACGACGGTTCTATTCAAATAATTATTGACGGAGGCAGCGGGCCTGGATTTAACTTTAGTTGGCAGAACGGAGTGGCCGGAAATACAAACCTTGCAAATAATCTTGGTGCCGGCACTTATTCTGTTACTATTACCGATCCTACAAATTGCGTAGAAATTCTGCAAGGTACTGTTACTCAACCGCCAATGCAGGATATTGGAGCTTTCAACCAACAAGAAGTAATTTGTTATGGAAACAGTATTATTCTTAACCCCGGAAATTTTGTTTCCTACCAATGGAGCACAGGAGCAACATCCCCAACAATCACTGTTTTTAACGAAGATTTATATTACGTAAGAGTGGTTGATGCTAACGGATGTCATCTTGGAGATACTGTTTTGGTTTTAGTCAGCACTGTTTATAACAATGAAAAATTAAATCTTGCCACAGTAACTAATGACAACAAAGTAAAACTTATATGGAATAAAACTCCTAATCAAGGAACTGAATATTTTAAAATTTATAAAGAAATCAACAGCAATTATGTTCCTATTGCTACTATACCATACAATCAGACTGCAATTTTCGTTGATAACGATGCTGTTGCAAATGAGTTCCCACATAGTTATAAATTAAGTGTGATAGATTCATGCGGTGCTGAAAGTGCACTGTCCACATTGCACAAAACCATGAGGTTGGAAGCCATGCATGACAACAATTCCGTATGTTACCTGAATTGGAGTCCGTATGAAGGATTCTTTGTAGTTTATTATTATATAATGAGAGGTACCACTCCTGATAATCTCCAGGTTTTTGATTCTGTTTTATACAATCAATACAATTACATTCAAATGAATCCAAACCCGAATGGAACATACTATAGAATTAAAGTTAAACGCATTGACGGAAGTTACCCAGGTGATGGAAACTACTACAACGAAGCTTATTCCAACATAGTTTTCTGTCAGAATCCTACCGGTTTGGTGCTAAATCCTGTAAACGATCAACAAGTTTATCCGAATCCATTCATTGACGAGATCAATATTTCTTTCTCCTGTTTCTATGAAGATATTTTAACTTATTCCATTTACGATATTTCAGGGAAGCAGGTATTTGCTCCACAAACAATTAAAACTTCATACGGTAATAATCAAATAAATATTCGTACAGACTTAAAATCCGGACTTTATTTATTGAACATAAAATTTAGCGATCAGGTTTATAATTACAGAATAGTGAAAATGCAAGAATAATTTTTGATGAGATATAAAATAGAACTTGCGTTCAGAGGAACAAATTTTCACGGCTGGCAACGACAACCTAATGCAACTTCAGTTCAGGAAGTATTGGAAAATGCTTTTAAACTGATATTTAAAGACAATATTGAGTTAACAGGTTGTGGCAGAACCGATACCGGAGTGCATGCAAAATATTATCTTGCTCACTTTGATTCTAATCTTAAATACTCAAAAGAACAAGTTTTCAAGTTAAATTCGTTTTTAAACAATGATATTGTAATTTTCAACATCGAAGAAACTTCAGATAATTTTCACGCAAGGTTTGACGCAGTTTGGAGAGAATATGAATATTTAATTTGTACCAGAAAAGATCCTTTTCTAACTGAATTTTCATGGCAAATAAAACTTATGCCGGATATAGAAAAAATGATTCTTGCTGCAAATCAACTCTTTAATTATAATGATTTCACAAGTTTCTCAAAACTGCATACAGATGTTAAGACAAATAATTGCAAAATACTCAAAGCAGAATTTTCTTTAGATGGACACATTATTAAATTTAATATTCGAGCCAACAGGTTTTTAAGAAATATGGTAAGAGCAATAGTAGGAACATTGATAGATGTTGGTTCAAGAAAAATTACGGTTGAAGATTTTTGTCATATAATAGAATCCAGCGACAGATCACTAGCCGGACAGTCGGCACCGGCTCAAGGACTACACTTAATAAATGTTTGTTACTCTAAGGACGTATAGAATTTATTTTGTTTAACCGAATTTGAAATTCTACCGATCTTACATCTTCCGAAACAACTTTTATAATTGCACCAAGTTTTTTTGCCAGAATTTTAACAATAGTTAGTCCAAAACTTAATTGGTCGTGATTTAAATCAATCTTATTTATTCCAAAAGAATCGGATTCTATAACTTTGTTAATTTTATCTAAATCCATTTCAGCCGCTGAACTTTTAACATAAAAGCAAAATAGTTCTTTACCTTCAGTTATTCCAAATTCAATACTACCTTCTCTGGTATGATCAATTGCATTTTGCAATAAATGCTTCAAAATCCCGAAAAGCTTATTTCTATCAAGATATATATATGAATATTTACTATTGATTTTAAATTCGAAACTTACTTTTGACAAATCAGTTTTTATTCGGAAAACATTATAAAGTTCATTAAAAAAACTCTTCAACTCTATTTCGGATTTTGAAATTTTGTCACTATCACTCTCAAACTCTGCTATTTCGATGATATTATCAATAATCTGTTCAAGTTTAAAACTATTATCGAGAATCACGGAGCACAACTTTTTACGATTATCCTCATCAATTTCTTTATTTAAAATCAAATTCGATAATCCTACGATAGCATTAAGTGGAGTTCTGATTTCGTGGGAAATATTTCTTAAAAAAATTGTCTTAAAACGACTGCTCTCCTCTGCTTTGATTTTTGCAAGTTTTAATTCCTGTTGTATTTTATTTTGTTTATCAAATAATGTTTTTAGTTTTTGGTTGTATATTTCCAATTCTTTCTGTTGATTGTTACTAATTTGCAAGTTTGAATGAAAAGATTTATTAATTACAGAAAATGTATTCCAATAAATCAATGTTTGAAAAGTGATTATTGATATTGTTAAAGTCCATGAAATTATATTCGAATTTGATGCTACAATATCCAATCTTAATTCAAAAACATTAAAAGAATACATTAAACCAAAAAACAATAATGTAATAAATTGAAAAACTATTACAAAAAATGATTTTTGACTATCAAGAAAGAAAATTGCAAGAATAGAAGAAGCAATAATAAAAGGTATTCCTGCTCCGGTAAATCCTGTTAAATACAAATTAAAAACAGCAATAAGATAATATGCAAATATCAAAAGAAAAACTTTTCTGCCAAAACTCATAGTTTTGAAAAAAGCAAGAACCCATAAAATAAAAAGTATTGAAACAGACTGAATTAAAGTCCAGATATACAAATCAAACTTTTTACAAAAACTAATATTTATAAAAATTAAAGGTATTCCAAAAACCAGAGAAAAAAAACTCACCCGATAAAGCATAAGTTCTTTTACTTTATCGAGCGAGCTAAAAATATAAGGATTTGTTTTGAATAAATATTTTATCACTTTATTTCTTTATTAGAATAAAATAATCCCATGGATTTAATTTAAGTTTTTCCAGACTTTTATAATCATAATCATCTAATCTTAAATACTCATAATAAACGTTTGCTTTGTCGAGCATATTCATACTTACAGCTGCAGGTTTGTTAGATAAGTTCAAAATCACAACTATTTCATTTTCTCCTTTAACCCGTCTAAAAGCAAAAACAGGAGAATCGGGATAAGAATGTAAAATTTCCATAGTTCCACCGTATTCTCCGTTCCAGAGAGCTTCGTTCCGTTTCTTTAATTTAATAAGGTTTTTGTAGAACTCCTGATATTTATATTCTCCCCAATCAACTGTATCTTTATCAAAAAATCTTAGCCTTTTATTCATACCGGCTTCTTGTCCTGAATACAGCAAAGGCATGCCCGGGAGGGTAAAGCAAAGAACAGAAAAAGTTAAATGTCCGTCGCCATACCTTTCAAACTCGGTTCCGTTCCATGAATTTTCGTCGTGGTTAGTTGTGAATCTCATTCTAACACTTCCGGAAGGAAAATTCTCTGCTTCCCAGATTAAAATAGTATCTAACTCTGTAACAGGTTTTTCGCCTTTGGCAATCTGGTTCATGCCATGTAGTAACCACCAGGAGTAGGACATATCAAAAGCCTTTTCATGATGTTCGGGTTTTTCGGCCTCAGCAAGCATAAAAACAGGTTTTATCTGGTCGAGTTGTTTGCGAGCTTCGTTCCAGAATTCGGTAGGTACCATTTCGGCAACATCGCAACGGAAGCCGTCAATATTTGCTTCGATAAGCCAATACTTCATTGCACCAATCATTGAATCCCACAATTCATGATTATCGTAATTCAAATCAATTACATCTTCCCAATCTTCTACAGGAGGAATAAAATTTCCATTTTTGTCTTTAGAATAAAATTCAGGTTTATACTTTGTCCAGTAATGATCCCATGCTGTATGATTTGCTACCCAATCGAGAATAATATACATATTGTTTTCGTGAGCAGTTTTTACAAGTTCCTTAAAATCTTCAAAACTTCCGTATTCCGGGTTAACTTTTCGATAATCTTTTATTGAATAATAAGATCCCAATCCCCCTTTTCTATTGAGTTCACCAATTTCCTGAATGGGCATAATCCATAAAATGTCTATACCCATTTCCTTAAGTCTTGGAATATCTTTAATAAAAGCTTTAAATGTACCTTCCGGAGTATGTTGACGCATATTCACTTCATAAATAACAGCGTCTTTAGCCCATTCGGGCATAATTTTTTGATACTCTGTATTTGTTTCGGGAACTTTTGGTTTATTCTTGCATGAATACGTTAAGCTTGCTGCCATAACAATAAAAATTAATGAAAAATAAAAAGCCTTCATAGTTTATCGTTTTTTAGTTATTATTTCAAATGAATATGGTTCTAATGAAAAAACAAAATCATCGTTAGTATTTTTAAGCGAACTTCCAAATTGAATAAGATAATTGTCCAAATCTTTGATATAGTTTTTCTTTATCATTATGTTCTCGGTTTGATTTTTTTGATTTATAAACACAAAAGATTCATTATCAAAAAACCTTCTTTTATACACCATAACACCTTTCCTGCTTTCAAGCAGTCGTGTTGTTCCATAAATAAATTCAATGTTATTTTTTCGGATAGATATAAGTTTACTTACAATATTTTTTGTTTGTAATTGATTTTCATTAAGATCCTCAAAAATCATCATTCTTCTGTTATCTGGATCACCCGCACCGGGCATTCCGATTTCGTCGCCATAATATATGCAAGGCACGCCTGGGATAGTCATTATAAAACAGAGTAAATTCTGAAGTTTTTTATAAGATTCTATATTTTCCGTAAAAATTTGTCTTTTCCATCCTGCTTCTTTGTCATCTTCTCCCGGCAGAACTCCCCCATCAGCGTAAGTAATAAATCGGATAAGATCATGGTTTCCGGTGATATTTCCCATAAGGTGATTAAATCCGTATTGGTTCAATGAAGCATAAAGAGATGCTGCTAGGGTTTGCATATCAGAATTTTCATTTGCAAAAGCATTACGGGCATCAAAATAAAGATTAAAATCAAATTGAGCGTCGAGCATACCAGATCCTACATATCCACCAATTAATTCTCTGCTGCCAAATGTCTCTCCAATTTGATAAAATGATTTCTCAGGAAAATTTGTTTTTATTTTTAGGGTTAAAGTTCTCCAGAAAACTTCGGGAATATGTTTTGTCGCATCGTGTCTGAATCCATCGAGATTGTATTTCTCTAACCAATATAAAGCTAGATTGGAAATGGTGTCGGTAACCTCCGAAATTTCGAAATTCCAAGATGGCAAAAAAGTATCGAACCAGGTTGTAAGCCTATGTTCTTCCCAGATTCTGATGTTTTTGCGACCATCGGGCAAATTTAGTGATGTTGCCCATTCAGGATTGTTTTTATAAAGCGGATTTTTCTCATGAACATGATTTGCAACAAAATCAAGAATTACATTTATTTGATTATTGTGAGCAGTATTTACCAGATCTTTAAACTCTTGTTCCGTTCCGAATCGAGGGTCTATTTCTGTTAATGAAATTGGCCAGTAACCGTGATAACCTGAATAAAATCTATTAGGAGCCGGAAACTCTTTGTATGCCTCATCAGGATTTCTAAATATAGGCGAAATCCAAAGACAGGTAATTCCCAAATCATCAAAATAACCGTTATTTATCTGTTTGATTATCCCGGCTAAATCACCTCCGTTAAAATTTGCTCTTGGTTCTACACGCGGATCTTTCAGAGGAGCATCATTATCATAACGCCCGTTACAAAAACGATCTACAAGTATAGAATATAAAATGTTGGCATGTTTATATTCGCGTGATAATAACTTTGTGTCGGTTATCACTTTTCCAAAATGTAACGGAATCAAAACATCGTTATAAAAACAATTATCCTTTGAAGCATAAACTCTTATGTAAGAACTTTCCAATTTTTGAGCCTCGCGAGGTATTTCAATTTTATAAATGAAATCATTAAAATTCTTCAGATCAATCGGTATCAACTGGTTTTGCCAGAAAACTAAAAGTACATCAGGAACATCGCTAAACTCAAGACTAATACTTTTATCATCAAAGCTTTTTGTATCAATAAAAAGTTTATCATAAGAACAGGTTCCCGCAACTCTGAGTGCAGTATTGTACCCGCCAATCCCGTTTGGAACTGTATCCGCTGAATTGGGATGATTCATCCATTTACCATCGCAAACTAATTGATACTGATATACTCCGGGATCTAAATTCAATTTACAATACCATCTCGAACCGTCAAAACTCATCGGAGTTGTTTGTGGAGACCAGGAATTAAAATCCCCGGCAATTTGTACGGTATTATAAGTTTTATTTGCTGGAGTAACAAATTCAACTCTGACTTCTTCTTTGAATAATGTCTTACATACAATAGAATAAATGTCGTTCCCTTTGTAAATATTTATTAAAGAAAATGGAGCAAGTTTATTCTCCTTGATTAACAAAACATTATCTTTTATCTCATACTCACCTGCATTCCAGACAATAGAATCTATGCCGGAAAAATCCGTAACATAATCCTCCAGAAATACTTTCAATGTATCATTAGAATAAGAATTAAGGATTTGAACACTTGCTATTCCGTGAATAGGATCATTCTCTACATTAAATGCACTTTTCTTATTGCTCTTACAAGAAAAAAATGTTGTTACTAATAGAATCAGAACAAAAGATAAACTTATTTTATACATGATACCGAATAATCTTTATTTACAATGATATTAGCTTTGTGTTTAATTGAAAGCACTGCTTTATGTTCCTGTTCCAGAATTGCCCAACGAGTATCATCAGTAGCCTCTTTCCCCCTGCATGCCTGAGCTTTTTTTGTCTCGTGATATGTAAGATCAATAAAAATATTTAGATCGGATTTATCTACATTAATTGCATAAAGTCCGTCAATAATTAGCACTTTAATCTTAGAAAAATCAGTTATTAGTTCATCAATATCATCTGGCACCAGGTCTATACATGGCATACGAGAAACACGAGAATTTAAGAAATCATCAACATTTTGGTTAAGTTTCTCCCAGTCAATTTCATTCAATCCGACAACATTCTCTATTCCATTTTCAATTCTCCACTTATTCCTGATATGCGGATGAATTTTGTAATAATTATCCGAATGCAAAATTTTTGCAGGAATACCGTGTTTCTTGACAAGATCTTTTCCAATACAATGTGAGAGTTCGGATTTACCACTACCCGATTCGCCCGATATACAGATGATTATTTTATCTTTTTCAATTTTTAAAACATGATTGATTATCTCTGTTGCAGCATTACGATGCTTTTCGGTAATTAAAAGTACATCTCCCAACATAATTTTTCTTTTTTAGCGAAAATAATAAAATTTTAGAAAATCGCCATTAAATTTTTGAAAATAAATTTAATGTAAATCTAGTCCACTCTTGAATTTTGCAACAAGTCTAATAAAAAAACTAACTTTTAGCATGTAAAGAAATTAAAGTATAATTTTGAACTTTTAAACTATTTTTTCTAATGTTTGAATAATTTTTTTAAGATATTTGTAAATAATAAAATTTAAAGCTATGAAAAATAAATTACTATTGATTTTGATGTGCAGTTTTTTAACAAGTTTATTGCTTGCACAAACCTATCAGGTAGGAAAAAGAACCATCACATTTCAGGATCCTGCTAGAAACAACCGCAACATTGAGACTGTAATTTTTTATCCTGCACAAACAGCAGGAACAAATGTTCCGGTAGCAAGCGGTACTTTTCCTGCAATAGTATTTGGTCATGGATTTATTATGGCTGACGAAGCATTGTATCAATATCTTTGGGATAATTTAGTTTCTGAAGGATACATTTGTCTTTTCCCTAAAACCGAAGGCGGAGCCCCGCCATTCAACACTCCAAAACATGAAGAATTTGGAAAAGATTTAAGATTTTTGAATACAAAAATCAAAAGCGAAAACACAAATCCATCATCTGTATTTTATGGTAAGGTTAGCAACAAATCAATGATTATGGGACATTCCATGGGAGGAAAAGCAACTTATATTGCTGCTGCGAACAACAATGATGTTACAGCAATTATTTCTCTTGCAGCTGCTATGAGCAATCCGCCATGGCCATATACCAACAGCCACGGATACGATGCTTTAGGATTAAGTGTTCCAAACACACACGTACCAACCTTAGTGGTTGATGCACAATTTGATTGTGTGGTTCCGGAAAACGAAGGCCATATTGTAATTTATAACACATTGCCGTCAACAACATGCAAAACTTATGTAAACATCTTAGGTGGAGGACATTGCTATTTCGCCTCACAAGCAGGTAGCGGGATGATGGCATGCGAATCAGGAGAAGGTTCCTGCAGCGGAAATTTCACAATAACAAGAGCTCAACAAAATCAGATTGTACTCAACATTATTAAACCATTCATTAAGTATTATCTATACGATGATTATGCTTCAATGAATACATTTATTAATTATATAACAACTTCCTCTGCCGTAACCTCACAACGCAGCTGCCAATTGCCTAATCCGCAAATTTCTCAAATTGATTATTATAATCAGGTTCAAAATATAACTGTACCTTATGGTACTCCGCAAAATACAGTAATTGCAATGCTGCCGCAAAGCATAACAATAAGTGATACTCACAATCAGTTACATCAGGTTAATTTATCATGGACAGTTCCGGGATACAATGCTTTTGTACCTGCAAATTACAACGCCTACGGAACATTTTCATTACCGGTTGGAGTTGACCAAACAAATCCACCGACTTCCTTAACTGTAAATGCGATTATCACTGTTGACCAGCCAACAATCATTAATTTCAATTCAATAGAAAAATTGAATATCTATCCAAACCCCACTGATGGAATAATTTACTATGTAGCAGATTTTACAAACTCCAATAACATCATTCAAGTGTTAAATATTCAGGGTGAAATTTTGATGAGTTTTACTGCATCAGAAAAAGGACAATTTGATATAAAACACCTAAGTGAAGGTATTTACTTTTTAAAATTTGGGGATAAAACAATAAAACTTTTCAAGGAGTAGTAAATTTTAGTTAATTAAGTCATCAAAAAAACCGAAGCAAAACTTCGGTTTTTTTATTACTCATTGAAAAAGAAGCTATTTAATTTTTGCCAATCTTGCTTTAACAGTAGTTTTTGATGTTTGGAAAAGTATTGGAAATCCGGTAATTTTAGTTTCGTACTGAGGATAAAAAACTACATCGTAGCCCGGATTCTTCTCCATCAAATCAAAAAGTGCATAAGCTTGAGATCCTCCCATAGGTAAATTTCCAATAATAGGAATTGACAAAGTGGCAGACTCAATTGTTCCTATTTCGCGTTTGAATAATCTAGTCCAGTCAACTCCTAAGATTCGAGTTTCAGTTCCTTCGCCTGTCAACTGCTGGGAAAATTCAAAATCAGATTTTTCAAATTCCACATAATTGTTAGGTGTTTTCATAGTTTTACTTGTGTAAGAACAAGAAGAAAACACAAATGCTAAACTTATTGCCATGGCAATAACAATAACAAAACTCAATTTTTTCATAACTATATTTTTTATGGTTTAACAAAGACAAATGTAATAAATATTTCTAAATGCGATAAAATATTTATTAACAAAATAAAATCAAACATTTTTAATGTTATTAAAATAGAATATCTTTGAAAATAAATTAAAGAAAAATGATCATTCCGCAATATTTAAAAAAAGATTCAAAAATTGCAATAGTAAGCCCTGCAGGTAAAATCAGAAAAGAATTTGTAAGCGATGCAGTTGAATTAATTAAGAACAAAGGTTTTATTCCT
The DNA here is from genome assembly GCA_937982115.1 of uncultured Bacteroidales bacterium. Lineage (GTDB taxonomy): Bacteria > Bacteroidota > Bacteroidia > Bacteroidales > ML635J-15 > Bact-19. The sequence goes on from CALJNE010000012.1 coordinate 50,117, forward strand.
GTTGTTTTTCCGTCTTGTTTTAATGAATATTTTCAAGCTGCCGGTAAAGATGAAGAAAGACTTGCCGACCTTCAAAATGCTTTTGATTCACAAGAAATTGATGCTATTTTATGTTCCAGAGGAGGTTACGGAGTGATACGAATTTTAGGAAAATTAGATTTTACCGGATTTATTCAAAAACCTAAATGGCTTATAGGATTTAGCGACATCACAAATCTACACCTTGCACTAAATAAAATCGGAATACAAAGCATTCATGCACAAATGGCAAAAGCAATTCATGAAAATCCTGATTCTAAAGCCGTAACAGAGATATTCGAAATTCTAAAAGGTAATTTACCGGAATATCAAATTGAACCACATCCTTTTAATCGTAAAGGCACATGCACAGGAGAAATTGTCGGAGGAAATCTTTCAATCATTTATAGCCTTCAATCCACAGCTTTTGAAATTGACACTAACAATAAAATCTTGTTTATCGAAGATTTAAACGAATACTTATATCATATTGACAGGATGATGATTAACCTGAAACTATCCGGGAAATTAAAAAATCTGAAAGGTCTTATCGTTGGTGCTTTCACAGAAATTAAAGATAATGAAACTCCTTTTGGTAAATCGGTTTATGAAATTATTTCGGAACACGTACAAGAATATGATTTTCCTTTGTGCTATAATTTTCCGGTTGGTCATATTGACAATAATTTACCAGTAATCGAGGGAGCAACAGCAAAACTATGTGTTAATGAAGATTCGGTTAATCTGAAATTTATTTAGTTAAGAAAGCAGAATTTAATTCAATCAGGAATTTTTGTGCTTCTGCCTCATCAATAAAATGCTTTATTTCAGAAACGACAATTTCTCCATTTTTTAAAACTACCGTGAATTTATTTTCAGTTTTCAAAATTGAAAACTCCATTGTTTCGGAAATATTAAGTTTATATCCATAAGGAATAAAGCCAAAAAAATAAGATAAATATGTAATTGTTTTCGTATCAAAATTCACTTTTGTAGCTGTATGAGTAAACGAAAGAAATGCTCCTACTATAAAAGTAGTAATTCCAACCCATGTATAAAAAGAAATAATAATTCCGGCAACAAAAATAAGGATACCAATAATACGGCCGCTATTACCGAAAATGTAATTTAGTTTATTTTTTAACGTCATAATTTTGTTTTTTGCAAATGTAAATGAAATTTTTGAAATCAAAATCCAGCAGAAAAAATTATGAAAAATCATAAATTGTCTCGTCCCAAAATAATTTTACACTAAAAAAGTGAAAAACAATTTTGAAATTCTCCTCAATATATCAATATATCATCATTTTACAGTGGGTTTTGTCAGAAAATGGAATAAAAGATAATAGTAACAGCCCAAAGCTGCGGGGCGTTACTAAAATTCCTATTTATACATTGGATAAAAGTTATTATCAATAAAAAATCTTATAATTTCTATCTTTGCGTAATCGGGTGAATATTTTTGTTTGTATTCTGCAATAGTTTTGTTGCATTTTTCAAGTGTTGCATCATCAGCAAAAGTAAAAGTTCTTAAAACAGTGCCTTGCTGTGGATGGTCAATATCGTGATAAACTGTCCAGGCATAAACTGTTCCTTTTTTATATAGTGCAGGGTCGTATTTGAGCAGATATATACTATCATTGGTTCTGTAATTTAATTTCAACTCCCAGCTTTCTGTGTCATATACTTTAAAATAATAGTATTTTTGACGTGGATTATTCCATTCAAAAGAAATTTCATCTCCGATTAAAACTGCTTCATCAAAAGGATTTTTTAGAATATCACCAACAGCACGATAAACACCACCGCTTTTTCTGGTTTTTTGATTTTCGTCAATCATGTTTTTTGCAATGTATTCGAAAAATTCCTCCGTTAAATTTGAACTACCAACATTTTTATAAATTTTGTTCAAATCCTCAACGGAATAATTTCCGGGATTGCTAATTCCGACAGGAACTTCTTTTTTGTTTACCAATACAACATAGGAATTTTCCGGAATTTTAAGTATTGATTTCGGTGACAAATAAATATCTCTCTTAATTTCAATCTCTTTGTTTTTTTCTACAATTTTTGGTTTACCCGAAAAATAAAACACCCTGTATTCACTATCCTGACTAAAAACAGAAAAATAAATAATAAATACGCCGAGGCTTAAAACTACTTTTTTCATGTTCAAAAAATTTAATACTGATTTAATACAAATATAGCATTTTTTCAAACAAAAACGATGCCGAACAGTAAATTTTTTAATTTTTAAGAAAATCTTTCACAATTGCTCGTCGTGAAAAAACATTCCACATAGTTTGAACTGCTCTATCTTTTTGCAAAAAAGCATTAAATTTAAAAGCAGTATCTTTTGACAAAGCATAAACAAGACTATCAAGACTATCATAATCTAAAAACAGCTTATTAAAATCAATTACATCATCAAATTTTTTATCAGATTCGCAGGATTTTAAAAAAGTGAAAAATATTTTTGAAAATTCATCAAAGGAATATTCTTGTTTTGAATCAATCTTTAAAGAATCAAAAACATAACTCATTTTTAGTTCAATTAAACTGTATAAAAAATTTATCTCATAAGGCATTCTGAAATGAATATCCTTACGATTGGATTTTTGAATTTTCAGTTTTTCGACATTATATCCAACCAGCATAATCTCATTTTGATTGCCAAAACCATAAACCAAAGGATTGATAAAATAATAAATCCTGATTCCGCCATGATTCTTCGAAACTTTTATTCTTCCTATCCATTCGGGATTTTTAAAAACAGCATTTTCAGCATCAAAATTTTCAATATTATATTTTTCGTCGCCTAAAGTAATTTCACCTTTTCCCGTAATTGAAGCAATTGCAAGAGGAATTTCAATATTTCCGGTGTAATTATCGGGCAATTCCAATTCGAGCAGTGCAAAGTTTTTTGTCAATCCAACATTAAAAAGACAGGTAATTTTTGCTTTCGGAGGAAGATATAAATACATTTTAATATTTCTTAATTCTTTTGGATAATCAGTGTAAAAAACGACGTTGTCATCTTTTGTGTAATAAAGACTTGCCATAGAAGCAGAATAACAATTTGCAAATTTCAAATCAGATTCGGTGAGGACGGGATTAATTGGATTTGTTATCAATTTCGGATTATTACATAATTCATCATAGGAAGCTATTTCTCCACGTTCATTAAAATAATATACTCCATAATCAACATCGAGCATTTTCCATTTGCCGTCGGTAAAAACTTCACTTACCACATGTCCGTTTAATCCTAAGGCTCTTGCATCAAATCCTAAATCTTTCAAAATATTTGTTAATACCGAAGCACGAAATCCACATAATCCACCTCCCAGAGAATTTACCATTAAATATGGAGAATATGCCCATGTATGTTTTGTTATTAAGTCATCATGCCACGTATAATCCCGTACAAACTTAAAGGCTTTCATTTCCATCGGTTCGCCATCAAATTCCGAAGGCATGCTTTTTACAAAACTCAAAATATTCCCATTATCCGACAAATCTAATCCATTTACTACCATTTTAAACTTTGACGCCTCGTCTCCGATATTTTCGATTTCTACTATTCTTTCCTCATTTTGTTCGAAGTTTATTGAAAATTTAACCGATTTCTCATCTTTCTTGCAAGAAGAAAGAAACAAAACACAAATAAGAAAGATTCCGCTGCATTTTAAAATTCTCATAGAAAAATCATTTATTAGAATTTCTTTTAAAGATTCTAAAAATTTTTCTCAGTACTTGCTTTCTGTCCTCTTTAGTGTATTTGAATTTTTGAGTCAGATATGTATCAACTTTAAACAGTTCCATTGTTTCTTCGTAAAGGTATAGTACATCAATACATAAAACCAATGCTAATACGGTTGGGAGCATATCAAACTTTATGAGGAATTTTGAAATTAGGTAAAAACTAATCCATAAAACCACCACAATCAATAAAAATTGTATCGGTTTACTTAGAATATCAAAATATTTTTCGCCGTTAACATAATAATACACCAGCCACATTATAAACAACTGAAGAATAATGAATGCGATTAGGTAATTCAGCCATATCGGAACTTTTTCCAGAAATACGCCGGAAAGTATCATACTGATAATGTGAGCATGTACTTCAATTCCTTTTGCATCCGGATAACCATATTCTGATTTTTGTTGAGGCGTAAAAAAGGCATCAAGTGTATCGGCTGGTGCCCCTACAAACATTCTTACATAGCCGAGCAATACGATTTTATCTTTAAGCATAGTTAAATTTTCGTTAGAATCCGAAATTTCCTCGTAATCAAAAATTATGAATGGCATACGACCGCCTCTGTAATTTATCAGTTCTGTTTGATTTTTCCGTTGAGCATATTTAAGAAAAATGTCTTTGTCGTATTTACTAATAATTTCCATTGCAAAGGAATTTACAATAGTATCGTTATATCGTATGAATTTGTCGAATTCCCTAACAATGCGTGGATACAAAATCATTTCAAGATGGCCTGCAGAATGGTCTCCAAAAAATTCATCAGACTTTATAATTCCCACCGGCTTATCATCTTCGTATTTTCCGAAAGCTCCCAGGACTATGTTATCTCCGGAATTTAATGCCTGTCGCAAATAAAAATCTTCGGGGTCTTTGCGTTCAGCAAAAACAGCATCAATTCCAATAACTCTGGGTTCAAACTTTTGAATTTTAAATATCAAATCTGCAATTTCTTTACGATTTAAATTTCCGATATTTACAATATAAATATTTGTATCAGTAGGTTCTTCGGGCTGGAACTCACTAAAGTAAAGGTCGGTAAAGTCAAAATTATCAATAAACTCATCAAGAGGGTTGAAAAAATCCATGGAGTCAATGATTGCCCAGAATAAAAACACGGACAATCCCGTAAATATGTTTATTATCAATGCATCCCAGAATACTGTATATTTTTTTTCTCCTGGTAATTTCTCTTTTTTTTCGGACTGAAAAATAAAATTAAAAAACATGGTATCAATTTTTATTAATTTACTTAACTATTTTGGTAAGTTCAGCAATTTTTTTGTTCAATTCATCAACTTTCTGTTCTAAGCTGTCGTTATTATCAGCTATCATTGCATCAACGAATATTGAATTTATCAATGAGAGTCCTATTATACCTCCCGAAAACAAGACTAAAACAAAATAAATTTTAGCCAATAAAGCCATGGAATCAGAGGAATTTTCAGCAATATAATCGGGAATTTCGTACCAGCCCTCTACAGAAAATACTCTGAAAATTGTATATAAAGATTCCAATGGGTTTCCAAAATACTGAGGAGCAATATCTTTGAATAAATGGCAGGAAAAAACTGCAAGTGAAAAATTATAAACTAAAAGTGCTAAAATAACTAATATTGAGGATTTCAATGCTCGTCGAATCCCCAACAATAATTGGTCAATATTCGGTACATACCTTAAAAATCTGAATGCTTTGAAAATCCGGGCAACACGTAAAACTCTCAATACCAAAATAAAACTTAAATTTTCAAAATCATGTGTTATTATGGACAAAACAATTGAAACAAAAGAAAACATAACCAAATAAAAGTCGAACTTATTCCAATTCGATTTATAATAAACTCTAAAAGAGTATTCTCTAATCTTAATTATAATCTCAAGAACAAATGCCAAAGTAAAAAGATTATCTGCACCAAAAAGTATTTGCCTGAACTCATCGGAAATTCCATCAAAACTCTGAATAAAAATAATCAGAGCATTCGTAAGAATAAGAGCTAATATAAATCTGTCGTTAAGGAAAATCTTTTTCATAATCAGAGATAAAAAATTTCATACAAATTTAACAATCTTCATCCAAAAACAAAACTTGATGTTTTTTTAGAATTATGTATAAATTTTTTCATTACTTCGACTAATTCTATGCTTAAGATTGAACCTAAGTAATTAAATTTTGTTTTTACTAAACTTAATAATAATTTTGTGGAAATAATTATTTAAATTTAATTTAAATAAACAATGGAAAAAGAACAGGATAAAATTTTGCAGGACGTTACCTCATCAGAATATAAATTTGGGTTTACATCCGAAATAGAATATGAACATTTTCCAAAAGGTTTAAACGAAGATATAATTAGAATGTTATCTGAAAAGAAGAATGAACCTGAATGGCTTCTGGAATTCCGATTAAAAGCTTTTGAAAAATGGAAAACAATGAAGATGCCCAGATGGGCACATTTAGAAATTCCGGAGATTGATTATCAGGATTTGATATATTATGCAGCTCCCAAACAAAGAGCAAAATATGCAAGTTTAGATGAAGTTGACCCTGAAATAAAAGCGACCTTTGACAAACTCGGAATACCTCTCGAAGAACAAAAAAAATTATCGGGAGTTGCAATGGATGCCGTTTTAGATTCGGTGTCGGTAAAAACGACTTTTCAGGAAACACTGTCCGAAAAAGGAATAATATTTTGCTCTTTCAGCGAAGCTGTAAAAGAACATCCTGATTTAGTAAGAAAATATTTAGGCTCGGTTGTCCCTTATGGTGATAATTATTTTGCTGCATTAAATTCAGCGGTTTTCAGCGACGGCTCGTTTTGTTACATTCCCAAGGGAGTAAGATGTCCTATGGAATTATCCACATACTTCAGGATAAATGCAGCAAACAGCGGACAATTTGAAAGAACATTAATTGTTGCTGACGAAGACTCTTACGTGAGTTATATGGAAGGATGTACAGCTCCGATGAGA
>CALJNE010000013.1 GCA_937982115.1 uncultured Bacteroidales bacterium
CACACAAATGTTCTCTTTTCCTCTTCGCCGTTGGGTTTTATAAACATTGTCAACACATCTTCAAAATTATTTGTTATTCTGCAAATGCCCATTTTTATTTTAACTATATTCAACAACCTTATTTTCAATCTGAACCACAAACAATCATATAAGTTCACATCAAAGCAAACTCACTTTTTCCCTTTCACCTTTTTACTAATTTACAACAACACTATTTTGAATATGAATAAAAATGCCGGTTATCACAACCTTCAAACTTTTACAACCTCAAATTACGAAAACCTTTTGTTTTTCTATAAATTTTAGATATGAAATTTTTAATCGTAAAACTCCCATGATATTCCAAAATTTAATGAAAATGGATTATCAGGAATTCTGTATAAGAGGTAATAAGTATTTGGCATAAAGACGGAATTAACATTGCTGATTTTTACAAATCCTCTAAACCTTTTAACTTTTGCTACAATATGAAAGCCAAAATTCGGGTAGTTCCCTACTTCTCTCTTATCTTGAAGATAAAAAACTCCTGTTGCAGGCATATAAGCATAAGCATAAACCGAAGAATGATATTTTAAATCTATTCCAGCTTGCAAGGTCATAACACCTTTAAATATCGGAGACAAAAAATATATTGAGCTATAACCGACAAATTCGGGCAAAGGAATCAAACTTCGATTGGAGATGTATTGATAAGTAACTTTATTATCCCAATGAAGTTTTTTTCGGAGTATGAAGTTTTTTCTGATATAAGCCTCTGCAACTAAATTCAATGTTAAAATTTGTATGGGTAAAGCGTTATAATCATATACGATATAATTTCTTAAAACATTTATATCTGTTCCTATTTCAAAACTGTATTTATTTACATCAAAAGCTCCCCCCATTGATAAAGTATTTGATTTCTTTAAAACATCCCAGTTGTCCCACTCAAAATGATTAGATTTAAAGTAATATGTAAAAATATTTGGATTTAAGACAAAGAAATTAAAGTATGCATTAAATGAATTTTTATTACTAAATTTTATTGTCAAATTATTTTGTATCTGTGTATCGAAGATATCTGCACCAAAAATGCAATATGAAATGTCTGAGCTAAAATTCAACTTCTGGGTATTTAATGAGATATTTCCTAATATGCAATTTGATAAGTAAGTGTTTGACTCTTCATAAAATACTGTGTTGTAAAGATAATTTTGAATTCCGGCATAAATTACGAATGACTGTATTTTACCAACTCCATTAAGATCAAACTTTAACATAACATTGTTATTTACTGTTTTATAGCTGATTGAATCGAAAGTTTTCAATGAGTCTCGATAAATATTGGAATAAAAACTTGAAGGCTTGTCGAAATAAATTCTGTAATAACGGTCGGCACTTATTTGGTGGATAACGGAGAATTTACTATCAAGAGTTTTATTTATGGAAGTATCTTTTTTTATAATTATTGTGTCTATTTGATACTTTCCGATTCTATATTCTTGATTGTATTGAACACCAAGTTGTTGAAGTTTTGTGCCGGCATTATATAGGTTTACGTCCAGAAGGTCCGAGCGAAATCGTCCAGATTCAAATACTTCCTCATTTTTAATGCCGCCATTGTCTCTGTGTGATATAGAGTTAAAAATAAAATTAAAATACGATTGATATTTTCGTTTTGTATATGCAGTGCCAAATCCTAAAGCATGAACTTTTGAAGAATTGTATTGATAAAGTCCATCGGAATTAATAACATCATAATTAAAAACAAAATTCAATTGCGGATTTATATTTTGAGTATGCAAAAATCCCGTATATTCATTTATTTTTCCTCCTCCTCTAAATCTGAAAAGTGTAAAAGGTTTGCGAGCATCAAAATATACGAAATTGGAATGATGTTGAATAAAAGGATAGTAATAGGAGAAAAATTGAAATTCATGCGAAGGCTGTTTACTGAACAATGCCGTTATAAACGGAGTGCCCGGATTCATAAATCCAAGATTGCTTGTACAAATTCGTTGTTGAGGTAAAAACAAGTGAAATTCATTTGTTAAAGTATCATCAAAATATCTTTTATCTTCATCAGGCAAAATATTTACGATATAAGAATTAAAATGCCTTTCTATACCTTCATGCTGAGAAAACAAGCATAAGGGTGCCAAGAATAATAATATAGAAATACAATAAATATTCTTCATTCAGTTATTTAAATGATTTTACAAAATTACTTTTTTTTACTAAAAAAACATGTTCATCATTAAATTTAGAAATAACGAAGCAAAGAATTGTTCACCTAAAATAATTTAACGGATAATTTTAACAGAAAATAATGTTGAACATTTCACGAGCTAAAATTTTGTTACTATTTTTACCAAAAAAATTTATGAATATGTTTATGGATTTGTTAAAAAAGAATTTGCCCCATTTAATAGCATTTGTGTTATTTTTAATCATTGCAGGAACATACAGTAGCCCATTACTCGAAGGCAAAAAGCTGCAAACCCACGATTACAATGTTTACATGTCTGTTTCGAGAGAAAACACCAACTACGAAAACGAACACGGCAGGTTAGTTTTCTGGAACAACTCAATGTTTTCGGGGATGCCTGATTATGCCATCACTACTGCTAAAAAAGAGAATATCTTTTTTAAAATTTATAAATTTTTAATTTTTGGTGATGCTATTCCATTCAATCTTATCTTTTGGTATTTAATGGGATTTTACATTTTACTTAACGTATTTAAGATAAATCCTTGGCTATCTATAGCAGGAGCTATTGGATTTGCATTTTCTTCCTATTTTTTCATAATTATTGCTGCAGGACATTTTACTAAAGCAATTGCAATAGGATTCATGGCTCCTATTTTTGCGGGATTTTATCTTGCCTACGAACGAAAACAAGCCTGGGCAGGAATGTTATTGATGGCATTTTTCCTCGCTTTACAAATATTGAGCAATCATGTTCAAATTACATACTATACAGGAATGATGGTTCTTGTATATGCAATTTTTGAATTTGCTTATTCCATACGAGAAAAGAAAATTCTAAATTTCCTGAAAACCTCAGGAATTTTAATTCTCGGAGTGATTCTGGCTATTGGAATTAACGCAGCCTTTATTCTCACAAATCAGGAATATATTAAATACAGTATTAGAGGCAAAAGTGAATTATCAACAGCTCAACATGACAGAACCTCCGGTCTTGACAAATCCTATGCAACCAGCTGGAGTTATGGAATAGACGAAACTTTTACTTTGCTAATACCAAATGCAAAAGGTGGTGCTTCAGGTACTGAAATTTCTGAGGATGCAGCCTCTATACAGGTTATTGAAAAATATTTCGGCAGACCCGCAGCTAAAGAACTTGCTAAATCAATGCCAACATATTTCGGCGATCAACCATTTACATCCGGACCTGTTTATGTGGGAGCTGCAATTGTTTTTCTTTTTATACTCGGATTGTTTATAGTCAAAGGAAAAATTAAATGGTGGTTACTAACAGTTACAGTAATATCAATAATACTCTCCTGGGGTAAAAATTTTGATGTTGTTACACACTTTTTCCTGGATTATGTTCCGGGATACAACAAGTTCCGAACAGTTTCGATGATTCTTGTTTTAGCTGAATTTGCCATGCCATTACTTGGAGTTTTAGCAATTAAAGAAATCATTGAGAATAAAATTGATACAAAAAAACTTCTAAACAATTTTTATATTGCTCTTGGGATCACCGGATTGATGACGATGGTATTTATTGTGAATCCAACAATTACAGGAGTTAGCGGTGAGGGAAAAAGCGAAATGGAACTTGCCAAAATTTTAGCTTCATATTTTCCGGATGGGCCTGAATATGCAGCAGCAAAAGAAGACTTTCAGAATTCTCTCGTAAACGCAATTTACGAAGACAGAACTAATATGGTAAGAAATGATGCTTTGCGTTCTCTCTTGTTCATTATGCTTGCGGCAGGAGTTGTTTTCCTGCTTATTAAAAAGAAAATTAAACCCAATATTGCTATAGTTACATTTGCTGTAATATTTATTGCAGATTTATGGACTATCAATCGCAGGTATTTGAATGAAGAAAATTATGTTTCCAAAAGAAAATATGAGATACCTTACGAAAAAACAATTGCCGATGAATCCATTTTGAAAGATAATGATTTACATTACAGGGTTTGTAATGTTTCTGTCAGCACTTTTAACGATGGTTCTACTTCTTTTTACCATCGTTCAATTGGTGGATATAGTGGTGCAAAAATCCGCAGATACCAGGAATTATACGATTCGATAATGTGGAGAGAAATTGAACTGGTTAAGTATATTGCTAACTCAGCCTTACAAAGTGGATTTAAACATGATGACATCCAAAATATTTTTGATTCAAAGGCAGTTACGCCAATTCTAAATATGCTTAATTCAAAATATATAATCTATAATCCCAACATGCCCGCACTATTAAATAAAAATGCTCTCGGAAATGCTTGGTTTGTATCAAAATTCACATGGGCAGAAAATGCGGACAAAGAAATAAGCTTGCTTCGTAATATTAATCCCACAAATGAAGCCATTATTGACCAAAGATTCAAAGACATAATCGGCAACTTCACCCCATCAGAAGATTCCCTGGCTACAATAAAGCTTGTTGAATATGCTCCTGATTATTTGGTTTACAAATCAAATTCATCAAAAGACATGCTGGCAGTCTTCTCCGAAGTCTATTATCCTAAAGGTTGGAGAGTTAGAATTGATGATAAGGAAAGCAAACATTTCAGAGCAAACTATGTTCTTAGAGCAATGATTATTCCGGCAGGTGAACACACAATTACATTCAAATACGAATCTGAAATGTATAAAACCGGAGTTTTAATCTCTTACATTTGTTCGATATTGCTACTCCTACTTATTGCTTTCGGGCTATGGTTGAACTATAAAAAATATAAAAAATCAAAAACTGAATAATTGCAAAACACAAAGATTTGCAAGCTCTTTTATACTTAAAATATCTTACTCCATTAAAAATATACAATTATGCAAGATTGTATTTTTGTTATTTATTAAAAAATTGTAAAAAGCTTTCTTATCCTGCTTTTATAAGTTTCGAACCTACAAATTGTTGTAACCTGCAATGTTTCGAATGCCCCGTTGGTAACGGTAAAAGTTTACGCAATAAAGACTACGCGGATATAGAATTATTTAAAAAACTCATTACCGGAAACAAAAAATACCTGATAAACATTCTTTTGTATTTTCAAGGAGAACCTTTCATGCATCCTAAAATCGAAAAACTAATTGAAATAGCAAGAGAAAACAAGATTTTCACTGAAATTTCTACAAATGCAGTTTTAATTCCTGAGGTTTTTAACAAAATAAAAGATTCTCTTCCCGATAAGTTAATAATTTCCTTTGATGGAATTACCGATCAAACTTACCTTAAATACCGAAAAAATTCAAATCTTATAAAAGTTACAAAAACTCTCGAATTATTATCAACACTTCCTCGAAAGAAAAGACCATATATCGAAGTGCAATTTCTGGTATTCAAACATAATGAAAAGGATATTTCTAAACTAAAAGAATTTTTATCTTCTTATAAAATTGATAAAATATCTTTAAAAACAGCTCAAGTATCTGACTTTGAAAACATTGATATTCTCCCTGATAACCCAAAACTTTCAAGATATAAGGTAGTTAATAATAAACTTATGCTTAAATATCCGATAAAAAATAAATGTAAAAGAATTATTTTTGGTTCAGTAATAAGTTACGACGGGAATTTACTTCCCTGCTGTTTTGATAAAAATGCACAAAATATTTTGGGAAATGTAAATAAATCAACGATTTCTGAAATTAGAAATTCAATTAAATATCAAAATTTTGTAAATCAAGTTTTTACTGACAGAAAAAAAATAATGATGTGCACTAATTGCACAGAAGGACAAAAGAATATAAAGATTTCATTATGAATAAAGTATATTTGGGGATAGGCGGTAACCTTGGTGATAGAGTTAATAATTTAAGAAAAACTATTAAATTAATTGAACAAAAAATTTCAACCCCACTTAAAATATCTTCTCCTTATCTGTCTGAACCATGGGGCTTTGAGAATAGGAAATATTTTCTAAATGCAGTGGTTTATTTAGAAACCAATTTAGATCATTTACAAGTTCTTAAAAAAGCCTTAGAGATTGAAAATGAACTTAAGCGCGTTCGCAATTTTAAAGGCTATGAGGCCAGAACTATGGATATTGATATTTTATTTTTTAACAATTCAGTCGTAAAAAATGATTTGGTGAGTATTCCACATCCCCGCATTTCTGAACGATTATTCGTACTCCTACCCATGAATGAAATAAATCCGGATTTTTTACATCCGGAACTAAACATTTCGATAAGCCAATTAGTAAGAGTTTGTCCCGATAAAAGCAGAATAAGGAAATGTAACATTTCCTTATTTTAACAATTATAAATAAAACAATTTTGTTTATAATTCAACTGAAGCAGCAATATTCTTTGCAAGTTCGGAGAATTCTTCTGCAGTAAGTTTAACTCTCGGATTAGAAAATGACAAATCAGATTCCTTGTCTATAGGTATTAAATGGATATGTGTGTGTGGAACTTCCAATCCTATTACTACAATTCCAATCCGTTTACAAGGCACATTTTTTTCAATTGCTTTCGCAACACGTTTGGCAAAAATTAAAATTTTAGAGAGTGTCTCATCCGAATTATCGAAAATATAATCAACTTCTTGTTTAGGAACAACAAGCGTATGTCCCTTTTTTAAAGGATTAATATCAAGAAAAGCAATAAAATTATCATCCTCGGCTATTTTATGGCAAGGAATTTCGCCTCTAATAATTTTTGTAAATATTGATGCCATATTAAATTGAAATGTTTATAATTTCAAAAGTTACTACTCCGTTAGGAACCTGAATTTCAACGACATCACCGACCTTTTTCCCAAGTAGCCCCTTTGCAATAGGAGTATTTACTGAAATCTTTTTTTCTTTTAAATTAGCTTCAGACTCAGAAACAATAGTATATTCCATTGTAGAGCCTGTTTTTAAATTTTTTAAAGTAACCTTATTTAAGATTTGAACAGAATTTGTATCAATCTGTTTTGGGTCAATAATTCTGGCATTAAGTAAAGTTTGTTGCAATTTACTGATTTTCATTTCGAGAAGCCCCTGAGCTTCTTTAGCAGCATCATATTCTGCATTTTCAGAAAGATCGCCTTTATCTCTTGCTTCGGCAATTTGCTTACTAATAGCAGGTCTTTCTATATTAATAAGTCTGTCTAATTCTTCTTTCAGTTTCTGCAAACCTTCAGCCGTTAAATACACTATTTCCGACATAATCATTCGTTTTTAACTTGATATAAAACAAAAGAAATCCCTTTGACAGGATTTCTTTTGCAAAAATACATAATAATTTTTAAATACGCAACTAAATTTTATAAAGTTACTCTTACACCGAAAGTATGAATCCCGTTAAAAGGATTTGTAAATCTGTATGAATAATCAATTGCTAACACAGATTTATTCTCCTTATTAATTGGAACTTGCAAACTCATACCTGCAGTAGGACCTGTCAATGCAGTTTGAGTATTTACGGTATTTATACCATCTTCGTACATATAACCACCTCTTAAAAACAGGATATTATTAAATTCATATTCTAATCCGAAATGATATTGGTCCCTTGTGAAAGAGTTAGAAGTAAAGCTACCCATTAAAGTCAGAAAATGCTTTGCATCAACTTCTTCATTTTCATTAACAACGCCGAATAATCTCATTTTGTAAGAAAAACCAATTCTTATTAAAGAAGGTAATTCAAATTCTTGACTACGATGTTCCACAGTCATGCTGGTTCCATTTGTTGACCAACCCATGTATGACATACCATCACCGGTATATTTCATGGTAGTACCAACATTTTGCATTGTAATTCCAAAACGTAGATTATCTCTGTTTCTATTGCCGGATTTATCTTTACCAACACCGGTAACATATTGAATACCAGCATCTAACGCAGCACCTGAAGCCCCAACGTTAAAAATACTTTCATTTATAACTTTCAAAGTTAATCCCCCATAAATACTGTTTGAGAATTCACGAGCGTATGAAAGTCCTATAACGCTGAATGTAGGAGAATATCTACCAATACCACCTTCGGGCAATGCGTCAGTAGTTATTTCTATTTCTCCCCAATTGATGTTCATTATACTTATACCTAAAGCACCGGCTTCTCCAACTTTTGTAGAAAAACCACCACTATTAATAATAACACCTGAACCAAGTAACCACTGTGTGTTAGTAAATATCAATTCTGTTTTTTTGGTAAATGCCAAACCTGCAACGTTTAGGCTCATACCTTCAACTCCCATAATATTGGCAATATTAGCATTCCCAAGCCCTGAACTTCTTGCCCATGGATTTATTAAAAGCTCTGAAGCTCCATTTGACCCGGCTCTCTGCTCATTACCGGCAAATATGGGATTCGACAATGATATTATCATTGTTACTATAATTATACCGGATATTACTTTAAAATTCTTCATATCTTAAACTTTAATGAATTTTAGAAATTATTCAAATCAATTGGACGCAAAGCTCCAAACCACTTAATCACTTTTTCTCCAATTCCGGGAGCATTTATATGAATAATATAAACACCACTGGCAATTGAAATACCATAAGTATTTTTCAAATCCCATGTTAGGTATGTGTTCTTATTATCCTTATTGAACTGACGTATCAAGGTTCCATTTACATTGTAGATGCTTATGACGCATTTTTCAGGTAAGTTGGTAATCTTCACGTAATTATCTAACTGAGTATTTTCATAATAAGAATTACCATAGTACGGATTCGGAACAACTCGTATGATATCCAAAGCATTAACAGCAGTAGGATTGTCGTTCTTTATAGTTTTAACATCTCTAGTATGGAATTTGAATAATGGGAAGTTATTATTCTTAACATTTGCAGTATCCATTACAGCAAACTCATTCATACCTTTGTGGTACGGACCGGCAACACGAAGCCTGATTTTTACATCTGTTGCAAGGTAATCAAAATTAGGATTTTGTAATGGAATTGATACCCACATTGCTGCAGCCCATGCTCTATTTAAAGAAGTTGCAGCTACTCCTGTTTCATCGAATTTCTTTAAATTTTCGTAAATCCATTTACAAGAATCATAATGAGGAGCATTAAATGCTGATTGAGTAAAGTTTTGATTATCTCCCATTATATAAATTACGTGCTTACCACCAAATACTGGACCAGTTTGTGAGTAAATCTTAGATGATGGGTTCCATTTCATATCTGCACCGTTATCACCAACTAACCAGGAATCCTCGCCAAAGACGATGTTTAATCTACGACCAGTACGCACATCAATTGCATATCCCGGGAACCAACCCATACCATAAGTTCCACTATTATCCGGGTTACCCATTTTATCCACAGATGGATCTTTTCTTAAAGCATATTTTAACGCATTTCCTCTACTGAGGTAATTTACCCATGGGGTTTTTTGTTTAAACAAGCCAGGACAATTCGGATCAGGAATCCATTCATTTTCACTCAATTCAACAATACAGCATCTTGTCCATTTCGAAGTATCACTTGTTATGATCAAATCAACACTTGATAATGGCTCAAAACGTTCAATTTTCTGGAAATTTCTTGCACCATCGAGTGCAAAACCGTATCTGCCTGAGTTAACAAATCTAAACGGAGCCCAAGTACCATTAAGAATTTTTTCATAAATTTGTTTATCATCCCAGCCAATTATATCATCCCAACTCTTATCTACACAGTTTCCTGTTTCATTGGTCTTGTAGGAACCAACCCTTATCCAGTTCATTTCATCAAATCCGTCTCCATCTGGAAGGAATAACAACCATGGTTTAGTTGGATCTTTAAATTCAATGCTAGCTTCTAAGAATCCATTCTGGAAGTCATTACGATTCTTATATCCGGCAAAATTCTTTTGACTTATGGTAATAGAAAATCCATAATTCAAGAACAATTGTTCGTAACCGTCACCATAAGGAACTTTTACTTCGCTGTAAATTGTATCTCCTTTTGAATTTATCAAAACATAATCGAATGGTTTATATAATGACTGTGCTAAGTCAACATTTGTTGAACCACACAAACCGTATGAATTAATATCAACATTAATAAACCTTAATTCATATTCATCTTCTGGAACGTTTAGAGGATCAATAATTTTCACATTGATT
This sequence comes from uncultured Bacteroidales bacterium, assembly GCA_937982115.1. Taxonomy (GTDB): domain Bacteria; phylum Bacteroidota; class Bacteroidia; order Bacteroidales; family ML635J-15; genus Bact-19. The sequence goes on from CALJNE010000013.1 coordinate 10,236, forward strand.
GGTCCACGACCCAATACATATTTACGAGCATCAACCTTCCAAGGATATCCACTCATAATTTCATTTATTGTTTCCTCTGATAAATCAATTATCTGATTACCGTTTCCATGCCCCTCTAGCATCGTTATTTCGACTCCATCGCCATATTCTGATTGTAGAATTGTTCCATTATTTTCTGGAGTATTGATATGAGGAATAGCTTTGTATGTTTTAATATTATTACGTCCTGCGATATAAGGTTTCTTCTGTCCTAAGAAAGTTTCCAAAACCGTTTGATTATAACGTAAACTGGCATTATAACCATAAGCTAAAGCAGTGAAATAATATTCTCTATGATTAATTAAACGAGCGTCTCCACTGGCAAATTTATCATATTCAATAACAAAAGTATGAACAATCCCATTATCAGTACCATTAACTTCCTGAACAGGAATGTTTGCCTGGAGTTCGTCAGACCAATAATAATTTACAAGTTGAGATACACCGTCTTTAATATCACATTGGAAAACTTCGCGTACTAAAGCATTATTATATCTATCAGAAATACTAACTGATTTGTCTTTTAATTGAAATACTTGATAACCCTGGAACCTGTAATATTCGTCACAAGGACTGATTTCACCGCCGCACACAATTGAAGGATCTTTTTCAATGTATGCCTCGAGGTAATTATTACTGCTAGGTTTATTATAGATGTGGAAGATTAATTTTCTGTCCATTTCTATTATTTTCAATTCAGGAGCATCCGGACCATCAAGTACGCGGAAACAGTTTTCGAATAAGATCTGAGCTTTGTCGTCAGCACGTCTTACAGCTTCAACAGAAGCCCATGGTCCTCCCGACGGAGCACGAGCATATACAGCTCCAAGAGTAATATCATTAACTTGTCCTGGAGTCAGGGTAAATGGACCTGCAGATTGAACAAAACGTCTATCTCCTGCAGGATTTTGTTCAGTTTCTTCAGACCAATCAGGTTTAGGAATGCCTCCTTGTCCCCATCCGCATGGGTCAGTGGTTGGTTTACCAGGAAACATAAAATTTGTAGGAGTATTTTGATCTCCACCACCGGCATAATGTCCAGTACCACCATAACACAATGGGGTATTATCTTTCCAAAATCCTGTGAGATAATTATAGTGTTCTATAGCAGTATGGGGGTCTAATGTTGCTGGATGTGCTCCTGTTCCATAATTGTTAAAATACAAGAAACGACGCATTCCCCATCTTTCATTATCAATAGTTCCATCACCAAAATTTAACCCGTTAATATTACCGTTTAATATATCTCCTTTATTACAGTTCAATACAAGACGGCCATTTATTGTATCATAGCTGTTTTCATTATCCCTTCCATCTGGATCTTGATAAGGACCTTCGAAGAAATCAATACCTATTGCAGGAGGCTGTTTACCATAACCTTGAATACCTTCTGCAGTTTCGTCCATATCATCGCCATTATACATATAACCTAAACCTCTCTGTACATCACATCCTGTATAATCATCTTTAGCATATCCTAAATCAGCATCTGTCCACACACCAAAGTAGGTATTGAACAATGTATAAGTCGAACGGTTTATAATATTATAATTATAGAAAGTCATATCGTTCAACTCATCATTTGTAGTGAATGCAAAAGCTTGAGCTCTAAACTCCATACCTATTGCTGCTCCACCGGTTTCAGTATGCACATTACCTTTATCATTATATACCCACCATAAGGTGTAATCTCCAAATAATTTTGGTTTTCGGTTTCTAGGTCTTAGACAATCCGGGTCATCGGTAATTCCTTCATTTGGGAATTCATAATATGGGAAGTCCCCATTCATTGGATTATAATATCCATCACCATCAACATCCCAGAAAGGAGCAAGATAATAATCATAACCTCCCGCTGGACCATGTGCCGGCCAATTCAATATGATATCAGGAATTTGATAATCCACAAAATCTTCACCTAAAGTACAATCAGGATCATTTGAACAAGCCCACCATTCTCGGAATTTTTTTACTTCGTCCTTTGTAATAACAAAATGTTTATCATAAGTACGACAAATTTCACGAGATACTGAAGCCTGATCAGGACCTGAAACAATTAGTGGACCAGGCCAGTAATCAATCCCATCTTGACGAAAACGCTGGGCAGCTAATTTTAACTGACCATTAGCATCTTTTCCACCTACCCAAATAGCACCGGCAAACAAGGCACTTACACCACCTCCTTTTGGAACTTCATACCTAGCCTTACCTTGCAAATCCCACCACATATCACCGCCGGTATGAATTAATGCACGAACATTATTATATGCAAGTTCTGTAGATGTTTTACCGGGTTCACATCCACCCGTTGATCTTGGAGTCGGTTTTGGATCGGTTTGCCCTTTCCAAACATCAGCGTAGGATCCTATCGAAAACAGAACCAAAACTCCAATTAAAAATAAACTTTTCAAACCTTTCATATTTCGAACTTTAAAAATTCTTAAACATTAAAAATTAAACTGAACACCAAGTCTTATAGTTCTTGGCAAATTGTAATTATATGGCGAATTTATGTACATAGCATAATAGTTACGATATGCTATTTCGTCATTTTGAGTAGCTATTTGAGATTGATAGTCGGCAAAATTCAAGAAACCATCATCATCAGGGTTACCTGTATATTCATATACACCAAGAACATTTCTTGAATTGAGTAAGTTAGACACTTCAAGATAAACATTTATATAACCATATTTTTCTTTAGACCCATCTTCCTTTTTATCAACCAGTAGCACTCTAATATCTCTGTCAGCTCTCATATTAATTGTGGTTCTCCATGGTTTTCTCGAACCGTTAAGAGATCCAACAATAGTACCACCACTTGGACGATTACGTTTGGTATAAGGTGAGCCACTTCCACTATTAATTACAAAGTTAACTCCGGTATTAGCCAGAATGCTCTTTCCTAAAATTTTTGGTCCATTATATGCAGTTCCACTAACTTTTCCACCATAGCGATAATCAACTGTTAATGCTAAATTATGTCTTTGGTCAAAATCTAGAGGAATTGTAGTTCTTAAATTAGGTTTATCTGACTTAACGATAGCAGCTCCTGATTCAAAACTAGAACCTGTTCCGTTAGCAAACTGTAGTGTATAAGAAGCTCGCATTGAAACATTTCCGGTTCTTCTTAAATCGTAAGTGGCACTAAATCCTTTTACAGTACCAAAGTCAATATTACCATAAGTATAGTAGTTTACAGGATATGCTCCATAAACTGCAATGGCTTGTTGCATGTCACGCATTTCACGATAAAATGCTGAAAGTTTTAATGAGGAAGTATTAGAAATCTTTTGTTGGAAACCTAATTCGTAGTCAATAGTTTTTTCTGTTCTCAAGTTAGGATTATTTAAAAGATCATTATTTAATTGTCTTATAAATAAATATTGAATCGGATTTAATCTTGCAGCATAACTTGGACGTTTCGATAAAATGTCATAGTGAGCAAAGAATAAAGCCTCATCAGATATTGGGAATGAGAAAGAGATACGTGGCATCACAACTATCTGAGGTTTATAATCTTCAAATGCTTTTGAATTAAGTTCAGCATCCGGATCAATCAAATATGGTGCAATACCATTAGCCGAAGCTATTGCATTTGGATTTTCAATTTCAATACCTTGTGCATTATACCAAACACTACCAACACGATATCCATTGATTGCTGTAGGATTGTTCAAATCATTAACATATACAACTGCATTTGCAGGAATATTATCAGGATGTAATGTATTAGGAATCAAACCTTTTTCGTCTTCATCAGCTACTGTATAGGCTTCATGTAACAAATAAGGATCCTTCAATACCATCTGGTTAGCATCATAACGGTCAACACGTACGCCGATGTTAAAAATCAAATCTTTAAAAGCAAATTTATCCTGGATATATCCGGCAACATAGTTTGGTTCAAATGGAGCAATTGGTCTTTCTTTATAACCTTCTGCATCTGTTTTATTAAAGAAATCATCAAATGTAGGTTTATAATTTAATTTTTGACCAAAATAATTATATCCATAATAAGCAACATAAGAACTTCCTTGATTAAACAACTCATCAGCACTGAACCATTCAAGTTTGAATACATCTGGATCATAAGAATCAACGTCTAGCCAAGTAAGATCATTAATTGCCAATCCCAAACTTTCTCTGAACTTTTTGTCAAATCTTGCTTGTGATGCCGGGCTGTACAATCTTGGATAGTCAATTGTATCTTTAAAAATCCCGTTAGCATCTCTGTAAATGATTGGATTATATAAATCTCTTTCGAGAATATGGAAATTTGTAAGGCTTCGAGCAAGTGTCCATAATCCGAAAGGAGCTAATCCAAAATATGAATCTTTACGTTGTTCAAATTCAAAACCTAAACTAATTTCATGGTTTTTAATGTCGGCACTACCAGCGGCTGAAACTCTGAATTGTGTAGCATCGCTCATAGCATAACTTGCATAGGGATTACCCGGACTTGCCCATATTCCATAGATACTGGGAGCTCCCATACCATTTAGAAGCCCTCCATTAAGAATTACACTATTTCTGTCTTTGTAGTAATAATCTTTAAAGTAATCAAAATATAATTCTGTATATCTAGCCAAATCGGGATTATTCGGACCTTTTTCAAAATCAGTCATTCTATAAAAGAATGTTTCATGAATATAGCCTTCTAATCCGGTTAATGTATCAACACCCCATTGATAATATTTTTCTGGAACAGTAGTAAATTTTCCGATATGACCATAAGCAAAGAAATTATCATCAAATTTTTCGTTGTATTGTTTATTGAAAGTTTTTGAATAATCTACCTGAATTGTATAAAATGGATTTTTAATGATAGCAACTTTTTCTTCATCGCTGTTATCTCTAAATTTTTGAGTTAAACGGGCATACACTCTCCAGTTATTGTAGAATTGGTGTCCATTATTTTCAGAATTAAATAATTGGTTTGAATAACTGTACAGTCTATTTTTTCGAATATCAACGGTACCGCCAAAAGTTAAATTCAAATCTCTGATAGGAGAAATATCAATTTTACCTGCGGCGTTAATCCCTTTATTTTCGGCATTAGCACGAGTTTTATAATTTTGGAAGGAATCGCTGTGTAAATAATCGGCATTTTGATAGATAATTGCACCATCAACGGTTTGTACAAGTCTTAGTGGATTTTGGCGTATATATTCTTTCACGTCATCATTTGCTCTCCATTCTCCAACAAATGAAGGATAATCGTCTTGTACATAATTGCCTTCAACAGAAATTAAAAAGCCTGCTAAAGTTCTCTTTCTTTCTGTCCCCTTTTCTTTAACAGAGATAATCGGGCCTGATAACATCACTCCTCCTAAATTGTATCCATAAGGATCAAGAAATTGTGATGTTACAAATTCTGCACCTCCGAAAAATTCTCTGGTTGGGCCTTTAGTTGTTAAAGAGATTACACCCCCGGTAACGTCACCATATTGTGCAGGCAATCCTCCTGTAATAACCTGTACTTGCTCAATTGCAGATTTAGGAACTGAAGAACTTCCTCTAACCTTTACTCCATCCACATAATAAACAGTACCTTCGGAACGTGCACCTCTGATACTTCCAACTTCACCTTTTTCTGAATAAACACCGGCTATCGTTGTTGCAACTGCTGCTGCAGAACGCCCCGGCATTTTAGATATCTCTTCAGAAGTAACAGTTCCTCCTGAAGAAGTTTGGTCCTTTGAAATCAAAGGAACTTTATATTCAATAACTTCCACTTCCTTGAGGATTTCCGCAGCCGGTTTAAGAGTGAAATTCTGGAAAGTAATTTTTCCGGCAGGAATCTGAACATTTGTAACCTTTACTGCCGAATATCCCACATAAGATGCTACTACATCATATTTACCGGCAGGAATAGGTTTAATACTGAAATTCCCATCAAAATCTGATGTACCTCCGGTAACCGTTGATCCATTTAACTCAATAACAATATTAGCAAATGGGATTGGTTCTCCGGTATTCGCATCAGTGACTCGCCCGTTCAACGTTCCGCTTTGAGCCATTAAACCTGCACTTACTATTAGTGCTGCAAATGTGTTTAATAATCTTCGTATCATAATAGAACTTTTCATATAAATACTTAACCCAATTTGAAAGCTGTAAAAATAATACACAAAAAATAATGTACCAAATCTTTTACAAACTAAATTTAACTTTTTTTTAAAACATATACAACTTTTTGTTAAAATACTACTTATTTAAAGTTTATAATAACTATATAACTATTTATTATTTTTCATTGCTTCTCGTTTTGACTTTTTCATCCGCTTATATGTTTTTTTACCGTCAACCAAATCTTTGCCTCCTCCATTAATTTTTTTATTATGCAATCTAACTGCTTTTTTATGCAATCTTTCATCCTTCTTTTTCTGTTTTTCTTTCTTCTTTTCCTGTTGTTTTTCTATTTTCATTACTCGTCTTTCCTCAGGACTAGGACGATAATGACGTTGCTTTTGTTTTTTCATGTATTTTTCATCGTCAATACTTCTATACTGAGAATAAGAATTTATTGGAAATAAAATTATCAATATTGACGTTATTAATGTCAGTATAAAACTTTTTACTAATTTTGGCATGTAATTTATCTTTTATGAAACAAAATTCTACAAATTTAACTATTTTTTCAATTATTTTTTTACTAATTTTCATTTTTTCTTGCAATAAAGAAGAAAGAATCCCTTATGCCTATGTAGATTATCGGATTTATTTGGATCTTCCTGAGTTTTCTGATTTAAGAACGCCGGGTAATTATGTAAAAATAACAGGTGGGGTTAGAGGGATTATTGTTTACTGTTATTTTACTGATGAATATCGAGCTTTTGAACGAAATTGCCCTTACGAACCTTCAAACCAGGATGCAGTTTTGGATGTTGATTCTACCGGTTTATTCCTTGTTTGTAAACATTGTAATTCCAAATTTATGCTTTCGGATGGTTCAAAAATAGAAGGTCCTGCTAAATATCCGGCTTTACAATACGGCACTTATGTAGAAAATAATATTCTTTATATTTTCAATACCTATTAATATTAATATAACAATAACTATCTATCAAATCCAAATTCCGTCCTGAAAAATTCGAAATTTACCTAAAGGCATATTATACCGATAGAAAAGCGGAACCCTCACGGTGAGCGAGCATAGTCGATCTCACCGTAATTAGCGAAACCAAACTTACGCACAATAACTGGGTCATAGCATTCCTAATACTTAATTGATTTTATAAAAACAAGAAAAGCTGCCCGATATTCAAGCAGCTTTTAAAGTTTTTGAGTAAATATTAATATCTATAATGCTCAGGTTTATATGGTCCATCAATTGGAACACCAATATAATTTGCCTGTTTTTCGGTAAGTTTTGTAAGTTTCACTCCAATATGTTCTAAATGAAGGCGAGCAACTTCCTCATCAAGATGTTTTGGTAAACGATAAACTCCTATTTCGTATTTATTCTTATAAAAGTCAAGCTGAGCTAATGTCTGATTTGTAAATGAATTACTCATTACAAAAGAAGGATGACCTGTAGCACAACCAAGATTAACTAATCTTCCTTCGGCAAGAAGAATAATAGAATGCCCATCAGGGAAAATATATTGATCAACCTGTGGTTTTATGTTTACTCGCTTAATTCCCGGGTACGTTTCCAGTCTGTTAACTTGTATCTCGTTATCGAAATGGCCAATATTACAAACAATAGACTCGTTCTTCATGGCGAGCATGTGTTCGAGAGTAATTACATCACAATTTCCTGTTGTAGTTACAAAAATATTTCCTTCTTTTACAGCTTCTTCCATTGTTGTAACTTCAAAACCTTCCATTGCAGCCTGAAGAGCACATATTGGGTCAATTTCGGTAACAATAACTCTTGCACCATAGCTTCGCATCGAACGTGCAGAACCTTTTCCAACATCACCGTATCCTGCAACAACCACAACTTTTCCGGCTATCATAATATCGGTAGCACGTTTAATCCCGTCAGCTAAAGATTCGCGACATCCGTAAAGATTATCAAATTTAGATTTAGTAACAGAATCATTAACATTTATTGCAGGGAAAAGAAGCTCATTTTTCTCGTACATTTGGTACAAGCGATGAACACCGGTTGTAGTTTCTTCGCTAACACCGCGAATGTGTTCAACCATCTTATGCCATTTGTTAGGTTCAGATTTCAATACTTTTTTCAACAAATTTTTTATAATTTGTTCTTCTTCCGAGGCAGAAGGGGTATCGAGAAATGAAGGGTCGTTTTCAGCTTTGTATCCCCAATGTATTAAAAGCGTTGCATCACCGCCGTCATCAACTATTGAAGTTGGACCTTCTCCATTAGGAAAGGAAAGGGCTTGCAATGTACACCACCAATATTCTTCAAGGGTTTCTCCTTTCCATGCGAAAACAGGAATACCGGCTTTAGCTATTGCTGCTGCGGCATGGTCTTGTGTTGAAAATATATTGCAACTTGCCCAACGAACTTCGGCTCCTAATTCTACAAGTGTTTCTATTAATACTGCTGTCTGAATGGTCATGTGCAGAGATCCGGTTATTCTTGCTCCTTTAAGCGGTTTATCTTTACCATATTTTTTACGCAAAGACATCAATCCCGGCATCTCGGTTTCGGCAAGCTTTATTTCTTTTCTTCCCCATTCAGCCAGTGAAATATCCTTAATTTTATAAGGAATTGTTGCTACTAATTCTTCCATCTTTATTTTTTTATTAAAATTTCAACTAACAAAGATACAAAATTTTTCAGTACCTTTTTATAAACTTTTTGTCTTTTTCCAATTCTGAATTAACGATATTTCTCAAATTGTTCAAATTTTTGTGTAACTAATATCACGATTTGAAAAATCCCTGTTTCTCAAAATATTTTGAAATTTCAATTTTATCTTTATTTAGTTGTTTTATCAAATCATCAATATTCTCAAATCTTTTCTCGTCGCGTATTCTCTCAAAAAAATTAACTGTAACTTCCTTCCCGTAAATATTACCTTCAAAGTTAAGGATATGGAACTCTATGCTGAGTTTATCTCCGTTGAAACTTGGTCGAAAGCCCAAATTTAACATTGCAGGATGTATCGTTTTATCAACATCAACTGTTACGGCATATACCCCGGTTTTTGGAAGTAATTTCATTTCCGGAATATCTCCTATGTTTGCAGTAGCAAATCCTAAAGTACGACCTATTTTATAACCGTCAACAATTCTTCCTGAAATCCGATAATTATATCCCAACATCTGATTGGCTTCAGATATATTTCCGTTAAGGATACTGTTGCGAATTACCGTGGAACTGATTTTTCCATACTTTTCATGGCGATATTCATCCAGAGTGATTATTTCAACAGCATATTCCTCTTCTTTTGGGTTTGCATTGCTTTTACTTCCGAATGAATTATTGTATCCTCGCAATATTCCCGAAATTGATAATTTATCTTTTAAAAATTTCACAAATTCCGCCTCAGAGAATTTGGCAAGCTCTTGGTTAAACTCTAAAATCAAAAGATTTTTAATTCCCAAATTTATAAAAATTTCAAATTTTTCTTCAGGAGTATTCAAAAGTTTTAAATCTCTGCCAAAGAATATTCCGGGATGTGGCCATAGTGTTATAACAAGGTGTTCCTTACTATTTTCTTCTGCAATTTTAATCAGACTATTTAATAAAAATTTATGTCCCTCATGAACCCCATCAAAAATTCCGATTGTAACTATGCAATCTTTTGGAATATTTTCGTTTATATTTGTGTAAATTTTCAAAACTCAAAATTTTTACAAAGTTAGAAAATGCTAAGTTTAAATAACATAAAAAAAGTCATTTTTGTTTTCGGCATTACATTTTTTATCGGTCTTTCCATTTTTTGTATAAGCTCTTGCAAAAACAAAAACAGCGAAGTAGTAATCAAAGGAGTTATTATTGGGGCCGAAAATAAAAAAATTCAACTCGAAGAAATATATCCCGGATTTATTGATACCATCATAACTACAAAAATTTCAAAAGACGGAAAATTTACAATAACACTTAACGGAATTGAAAATTCTTTTCATCGTTTAAAGATTGACAATAATAATTTTATCCCATTAAAGATTTATCCGGGAGAACACGTTGAAATTACGGCTACCTATCCCGAATTAAGTAAGAATTATCAAATATCTGGATCTTCGGAAAGCGAGAAAATAAAGGAGATTAACGAAAAGTTGCTGAAAAGTTTCTTCGAGATTGAGAAAAGAAAAAAAATAGTTGCCGACTCATCAAGGATAATCGGTTATAATATTGATTCACTTATTAAAATTATGAATGCCGAAGTTCAAGAAATTTTTGAAAAAGACAAGAATTTTATTATTGATTTTATTCACAAAAATAAAAATCTCTCCATTATATATTTCGCTCTTTATCAATATGTTGGCATCTCTCCTCTTTTAAAAATTGATACCGATTTTGAAGTTTTTGAATTTGTTCTTGAAAATTTACAAAAATATCATCCGGATCTCAAACAAACTGCTATACTCGAAAGTGAAATCAGTAAATACAAATTAAAACAACAAAACCTTAAAAGAGAATACTTGAAATTAAAAGTTGGGGATTTGCTACCCGATTTCACACTGAAAAATACTGATAATAAAGATTTTAGACTTTACTCTGTTGATGATAAACCTGTTATTATAATCTTTTGGGCATCATGGAGTAAGACAGCCGTAAAAGAAATTCCCAATATTTTGAACTATGCAAAATCAAACAAACAAACAGAGTTTGTTTTTGTTTCACTGGACAACAACAAAGACCGATGGCTAATCGCAATTAATTCAAATTCTCTGGATGGACTGATAAATGTTTGCGATTTCAAATCATGGGAAAGTCCGGTTGTATATCTGTACGGAGTTAAAACAATTCCTTTCTACATTTCCATTGATGAAAATAAAAAAATACTTGCTTTTGGAGAAAACTTTGATCAGATAATTAAATAAATATATTTGATGACAGATAAAAAAATCTACATAGTTTCGGATGCACATTTGGGAATAGATAATAAGTTTTCATCGGAATTTAGAGAAAATCTTTTGATAAAATGGCTTGATGAAATTAAATCCGATGCTGAAGAAATTATTTTTGTCGGTGATATTTTTGATTTTTGGTTCGAATATAAATACTTAGTTCCCAAAGGCTTCTTTAAATTTTTCACAAAAGTCAGGGAACTTAGTGATAGTGGCATAAGAATCAGTTTCTTTAAGGGCAATCACGACATGTGGACTTTCGGATACCTTAAACAAGTGATGAATGCGGAAATAATTGATAATTACAAAATTTTTGAAAGAAATGGCAAGATGTTTTTCATCGCTCACGGCGACGGACTTGGCCCTTACGACGTAAAATACAATTTTTTGAAAATGATTTTCCGATCTCCGTTTTTTCAATTCCTGTTTCGCCTTGTTCATCCCTCAATTTCTTTCAGAATTGCAACAGCATGGTCATCAAATAGCAGAAAATATCATAAGTTCCCTAAAGTTGTTGATTACGAAAAAGAGTGGTTGGTAAAATATGCCAGAACTGTTCTCGAAAAACAACATATAGACTTTTTTATTTTTGGACACAGACATATCCCTTTTCAATATAAACTAAGCGAAAACTCCATTTTCACAAACATAGGAGATTGGCTGTTCAATTTTAGTTATGTTGTCATTGATAATAATAATGTGGAATTAAAAACATTTGCTTTTGATGAATAGACCTAAATATTTGTTTAATGCCTTAATCCCAATTGCAATAATTATTCTGGGATGTTCATGTAAAAAGGAAGAAAAAATAAAAAATGCTGCAACAAAAATGCAGGAATTTGTTATCGAAATTTCAAACTATTCTAAATCAATTAATCCCAATTTTATCATAATTCCCCAAAACGGAATTGAATTGGGATATACCGACGCAAACCCCGATAATACCCTCATGCTTGAATATCTAGCAGCAATTGATGGAATTGCAGTAGAAGAATTATTTTATAATAAAACTCTGATCACAGACCAATACAGACTAAATATTTTAAGACAACTGAAAAACTATGTAAAAAAAATTATTGTTTCTGAATATATTTCCAATCAAGAGCAAGTAACTAATGCTTTTGAAAAAAATACTGCCGAAGGTTTCAGCTGTTTCGTTAGAACTGAAAACAATTATTATTACAATCAAATTCCGGATTTCATTCATAACGAAAACTCCGAAAATATTTTGGATTTATCGGATATTAAAAATTTTATTTACCTTCTAAATCCAGAAAATTTTTCAACAAAAAATGAAATGATTAATGCATTAAAAAACACGAATTATGATTTATTGCTAATAGATTTATTTTTTAATGATGATATCTTTACTAATGACGAAATAACTCAATTGAAAACGAAAAAGAACGGAGGCAAAAGATTGGTGATTTCTTATATTAATATAGGTGCAGCAGAAAAATACCGATATTACTGGCAATCGGGATGGAAACTCGGGAACCCTGCATGGATAAAGAAAAAATACAAAGGCTATTCAGACGAATACAGAGTTGAATTTTGGAATCAGGAATGGAAAAACATAATTTTCGGGAATGATTCCTCATACATAAAAAAGATTATAGACTCAGGATTCGACGGAGCATTTTTAGATAATACCGAGTCATTTTACTTTTTATACCATAAAGGATAATTTTGAATTAGAAAATTTCGTCAAAATTGATTTCAATATTTATTCATATATTTGCAAAAAACAGCATAATGAAATTATACACCGAAGGATTGGTAAAAAGATACGGAAAACGAACTGTAGTTAAAGGAGTAAGCCTTGAGGTTAATCGCGGGGAAATTGTTGGATTGCTTGGACCTAACGGGGCAGGAAAAACTACAACTTTTTACATGATCGTTGGATTAATTCGGCCAAACGAAGGAAAAATATTTTTAGATGAGCTTGAAATTACCAAAAAACCCATATACAAGCGAGCAAGAAAAGGGATTGGATATTTGTCGCAGGAAGAATCTATTTTTCAGAAAATGACAGTGCAGGATAATATACTTTCAATCCTAGAAATGACCAATTTGACGAGAAGCGAGCAATTAAAAAAAACCGCTGATCTGCTGGAAGAATTTGGATTGGGTTCTATTAAAAAAAACAGAGGCTATCAATTATCAGGAGGAGAAAAACGCAGGACAGAAATTGCCCGAGCCCTTGCTATAGACCCTAAATTCATGCTGCTCGATGAACCATTTGCAGGAGTTGATCCAATTGCTGTTGAAGACATTCAGAAAATTGTTATGCAATTGAAAAAACGAAATATCGGTGTCTTAATTACCGACCACAACGTACACGAAACACTTTCCATAACCGACAGGGCATATCTATTATACGACGGAACAATACTAAAAAGCGGAACAGCCGAAGAACTCAGCAACGACGAACAAGTGCGCAAACTTTATTTGGGTTCAAACTTTGAACTCAGAAGATAGGCTCTAAATATCAATTTTTTGTCAACATCAAACCAAATTAATCAGTATTAAATTTATTTATATTTTTGCGGTCAAAAATTTAATCTCAGAATTATGAAAGGACTATACACTATTCTTTTGTTGATTTTATCTAACACATTTATGACCTTTGCATGGTATGGACATTTAAAACTTAAGGAAATACCATTTCTGGCAAAATTATCTCTGGTAGGCATAGTCTTAATCAGTTGGGGGATTGCACTTTTCGAATATTTTTTTCAGGTTCCTGCAAACAGAATAGGATTTAAGGGAAATGGAGGTCCGTTTTCTTTGGTGGAATTAAAAGTACTTCAGGAAGTTATTACTTTAAGTGTTTTTGTAATTTTTTCTTTAATATTTTTCAAAACCGAACAATTTCGTACAAATCACCTTATTGGTTTCGTTTTTTTAGTTTTGGCAGTTTATTTTATTTTTAAAAAATAATTAGTCGTTAAGTTTTTGTTTTAAATCAAGAAATACAGGAAGGTGGTCGCTAAAACCTCCATGATATTTGAATCCTATATATGTTCTAAAAACTCTTTTACCTGTAAATTTATCATCAGGTTCGAGTAAAAAATCTGCATCAAAAACATCAGCATATTCCGGACGAGTGTATAAGTTTTGCGTTGTATCCAATAAAGCCCCGGATACAATTATTTGGTCGAGAATTCCCCACATTCCATCATGCTTATGGCTGCCTTTGCCTTTATATTTTTCAACATAATAAGTAAGATTATAAAGTTTATTTGGAACAATTTTATCAATTTGAAGTTGAGCTTTAAGGACTTCGGCCACGCTTTTATCTGTAGGATGATCGTTTAAGTCACCCAGTATAATTATTTTAGCATTGGGATGAACACTGAAAACAGAATCTGTATGCTTTTTAACTAATGAGGCAACATACATTCTTTTTTCTTCTGTTTCCATCTGACCGGCATATCTTGAAGGCCAATGATTTACGTAAAAATGAAGTGTATCCCCGTCAACAGTTCTGCCCCATACGTATAGTACATCTCTTGTCGTCCCGGTTCCAAGATGTGATGGCCAAACAATTCTTATTATATTATGATTAATAGGTGTAAACAATGATTTTCTATATAACAGAGCAACATCAATACCTCTAAAATCAGGAGATTCATAATGAATAATATTATAATCTGACTTGTGCAAAGGTGTGTAAGAAATCAATTGTTCGAGCACTCTCCTATTCTCTACTTCGCAGAGTCCAACAATCATTGGTAAATCCCACTCTCCTATTGCAGTAATAACTTTGTAAATATTTTTTAATTTTTCATTTTTTCTGTACTCAGTCCAGAATCTTGCTCCTTCCGGAGTAAATTCATCATCATTTTTATCAGGATCATTTTCGGGATCAAATAAATTCTCCACGTTATAGAACATTATTCTATACCTATCCCCGTAAGATTCTACATAAAATTTTTTCTCCGAAAGTTCCTTCCCTGATTTACATGAAAAAACTATCAGAACAATAAGAAATATTAATAAGAGTTTTGTTTTCATTGCACTAATTAAATTAAGTGTAAAGATAATAATTTTTTCTCATTATCATTCGATTCTTTCAAAAGCTCCTAAATCAGGTTTCCCATCCGAAAGCCTATTATTACCTGAAATATCAAGTGGAACTAAATTGGAAATTGATATTTTTGCCTTATCTTTTGCCGGAGATAGGGTATCCAAACTGTAATTATACGGCTTAGAAATACTTTTAAATTTTGGATTTTCATTCCAGATATTGTCTATAAAAAAGTCAGATAAAATATTCTGAAACTCTTTTGATCTTATCAAGCAGTTATCAAACCTGAAATTAGCCATTGCTCCTTCAACAAAATCGAGCTGAAGTTCGTTTTCCCTTGATCCATAAATAATGCAATTTCCAAAATAAGCATCGGTAAGATCTCTGTAAGAAACAACGGTATTGCCTGAACTATTTTTGTATGTATAATAATTATTCAGAATCAATTGAGGAGTACGTCTGTTGCCGACCCAATAGTTTGCCATTGTACAATGAATAAAGCGGTAATTTCCACCTATGAGGCATGCCACATTATATTGACCGCTATTAGCAAAAACACAATTCTCCGCTTCTATATGAGAACCCAGTGCATAAAGTCCGATTATTTTTGAATTTTCGATTTTTGTATTTATCAGCTTAACAGTAGGAATACCCGGAGTAACACAAGAATCAACCTGCAATCCTATAATCGCATTCTTGATATCAACATTTTTTAATACACTGTTTCGAGAGCCCGCAAGTAAATGTATTCCTCCAAAAATACCAATAGTGTTTCCATAATTATCGGTTAGGAAAGCTCCCCATTGTCCAGCAATGTCGGAATAATAGGGTTCCAGTCTGTCGCCCGTAAAAACGATTCGGTTATCAACTTCGCCATGAGCTTTTATTGTGCCTTTAACAAAAAGAGAAGAACCTCTGTGAAAATAGATTTTAGCACCCGGCATTATGGTTACGGTAGTAAACGTATCAATTAAGGCAGAATTATAAATAAGAATAGGTTTTTCTGCTGTCCAGGTAGTGTCGTTTATAATATAGCGACCATTAATTAATGTAACATTTTGACCGAAAGCCACAAGTTTCACATCCTGAACATTTGAGTTTGACAAAAAAACTACAGAATCTATTTCAAGTAAATCATCAGTTGACGGGTCTATTGTTACCTCCACAAAAATAAAAATAGAGTCTCCGGGCAAAATTTCCACCTCGCGAACATCATTAGACATTCTACCGTCTATATTAAGCCTGAATTTTGAATTTGTTCCTTTTGCAAGAAAAATTCTGTCAATACGAATTGATTTGCTTTGATTGGAATTTTTAACCACAAAATATTTTGTAGCACTGCCAACAGATGTAAAAACAGTATCAAAACTCAGCGTATCCGTTGAAAATAATAATTTATCCTTAGGATCATTTGTAAAAATATCCCTATCGCAAGATGAAAAATAAAAGCTTAGTGAAATAAATAACAATAAACTACAAACTACATATCTCTTTTTAAACATTTTATTCAATAACTTTCTAAGCAAAACGGCTAAATAAAATTTTTATTATGCAGCAAATTTTATCGGATTAGATTAACTTTACCACTTTCTTCGTGAGGTCTGCCAAGGAAATCCGTAAATTTACAATACCATTTGTAAATTCCATTTGTAAGAACAGGATCTCCTTTAATTACAGAACCGTTGTAGGAACCGTCCCATGCCATTCTGTAAGGATTTTCCGGATCGTATGTAGTAGTTTCAAAAACTTTATTTCCAAACCTATCATATACGCAAAAGTAGAAGTCATTTTTACTTATACCATTACCGATAACATAGAAGACATCGTTGATTCCATCATTATTAGGAGTAAATGCCGTTGGAGCATAGAACGTAAATTCATCATGAACTTTAACGCGTTTAGTAACTGTGTCGTAGCATTCATATTGATTTTTGGCAATCAAAACAACATAATAGTCTCCGACTGCAGTATAAGTGTGAATTTGTTTATTATTAGTCCACAGTGTTGTTTTTCCATCACCGAAATCCCAGAAGAAAGTAGTAGCACCTTCGGTGTAATTATTAAATTCCACCTGTCCGTCGAAAACAGAAACTACTTCGGGAACAGCAGCAAAATCAGCTCTCGGAACAGGATAAATGTTAATCATGTTGTTATAAGTAATAGTTCTCTTACATCCATACTGCGACCAAACAGTAAGAGAAACATTGTATGTTCCTGTTCGTGTATAGGTATATACCGGATTTTTCTGCACTGAGAATCCGCCGTTTCCAAAATCCCATAAATAAGTTTGTCCCTGATCCGGAGTAACTTCAGTAAATTGAAATGTTCCCGGAGGACAAGAAGCAGTTTTATCGGCATAAAATGCTGCATGCGGCAATGGATGAACCGTAACATATATAGAATCTGTTGCTGTGGGAGAACCGCAATCATCGGAAACTGTGAAATAATAATATCCTGATGTTGATGGTGTAAATGTATACGGCATATTTACCACTCCATATTCATGCATAAATATTGTGTAAGGACCTCCATTCCCACCTAAAATCTCCATTTCAACATTAACACTTTCACCAATACAAACCTGATCCGGGAAGCGGGTTGTAGCTACAATACTTATTGGAGGATTAACTTTTAAAGTGATTTGTTTAACCGGACCGTAACAACCGCGTGAATCTGTTGTGGTTAAAGAGTAAATTGTTGTAGATGTAGGACTGACAGTTAAAATCGGGCCATAAGTAATTGATCCGTCCGAGCCTTGCCAGATAAAATCATAGGGGCCAAGACCTCCGGTAGCATTAACAAAAGTTTGGAATGTTTGCCCAATACAAATTGTTCCTCCCCAGGGATTTGTTACATAAACTGCTTCGGGTTGATCAACAAGAATGGAGGCTGTATGAGAACATCCATTCGCATCGGTAACGGTAACCGTATGCAAGCCTGCACCTACCGCAAGAGAATCAACAGTGCCTCCGTTACTCCATTGATAGTGGTAATAAAAATTTGTTCCGTTAAAGAATGGAACACCGCCCAAGACATCAACTTCTACATAACCATTTGTATATCCAAAACATGTTGGTGCCCTATATTCAGTAAACAGGTAAATTGTGTCGGGTTGAGTAATTGTAAAGTTTACTGAACCAGTACAACTGTATAAATCTGTAACCGTTACAGAATAATTTCCGGCACAAAGATTTGAAATGTTATTATTAGTACTTTCCCACGAATACACGAATGGCGGAATTCCACCCGAAATATTTAAACTTGCACTACCTGTACATAACCCATGACATAATACATCTTGTTTTGACAGGTCAATAACAATAGGCTGGCTAACAAATACAGTAGTTTGTTTAGGTGTAGCTGTACATCCGTTAGCATCAAGTACTGTAATTGTATAAGTTGTGGTTTGAGTTGGAGAAACTATTCTGGAACTGACATTCAATCCAGGGACATCACTCCAGAAATAAGTATATGGCTGAACACCTCCCATTGCGTTTATACTAATGGTAGCTTGTTGTCCGAAACATATTCCCTGGTTGGGAGTTACAGTGTAATTAAATTGAGGTGGTTCTTCAATGAAAACACTTGCAGTTCCAGTACACCCGTTTGCATCTGTAACAGTAACTGAGTAATTTCCCGAAATAAGATTATATATTCCTTGCGAACTCATGAATGTACTCCAGGCGTATGTATATGGTTCCTGACCTCCTGTAACTACAGCAACAGCCTGCCCATCTACACGCCCTTTACAAGAAATATCTTCTTTATCAATGCTAACTGCAATTGCTTCATAAGATCCTACAGTAAAACATCGAGAACGAGAACACCCGTAGGTAGCATCAATCACAGTAACACAGTAATTATGACCGGGCAAAGTAACTATACCCGGAGCAATTGAGCCAGTTGACCACTCGTACATATAATTGCCGGAACCTTGTAAAACCTGAACCATAGCCGAACCAGTTGTACCAATACATACTGCCGGGTTATAAACGACATTTATATTAAAGTTTGCACTTTGCACATTAATAGAAGATGTTGCGGTACATGTTCCATAAGTTGCGGTAACTGTATATGTTCCCGGCATATTTAATGATACAACTCTGCCGTTTGCTCCATGTGACCATGAATAATTTACAACATTAGGATCTGCGCCCATAACTTGAACTGCGGCAGTAATTGGAAGAGTGCAAGGGTCACCGCTTGTTGTTATAGAAATAGCAAAATTAGAAAGATTGGAAATATTAAAGTTGATAATAGTATCAACACAAGGAGCAATATCAGAAACCGTAACTGAATAATTTCCGGCAGTAAGATTATTGATTGATAAGCCTGTTGCCCCGGTTGACCATGATACTGTTGGGTTTCCACTACAAGAAGAATTTATTGTTATTGAAGCGGATCCCATTTGCCCACAAGCCTGATTTACGGTATTTAAACTAACCGATAAAGGTCCGTCGGGATCGGGATCAGGGTCAAGAAAAGAACCTTGTATCCCAAAAATACACAATGAAGTTCCGGGAATATCACTAAACCCGTCCATTGCTAATACATACCAACCGGGAGCAAGGTTTTGTGAATAAGTTACTGTTCCTGTACCATTTACACAACCATGATAAGTTGTATTATTTGGTGGATCGGAGTTAGGGCTACCGCCTATACCGGTACAGTTAACACCATTCCAAGAATAAACGGCAAATTGAATTTCAGGTTGGCTTGGTATAAATCCTGAGACATCATTGGTCCAACATGTACCATATTCAACCTGTATCACTACCGGTTGTGGGTCACCGGGTTGCACTTGAAAACTATAAAAAACAACATTATCAGTAGAGCTCCAACCACAATCATCAGGAGCCTGAATAGTTCCTGCAGGTGCTAAAATATTACATCCTGATGTTTGGAGCTGAGGTGGATTATTACAGTCAGATTCAGGTAATGATGTTATTACAGATGCTGCAAAAAAGAATGAGGTTACATCGTTATCTTCTTCCCACAATCTAACATAAATTGTTTCTCCGGGAACTAATCCATTAATTAATTCCCATCTTATTTCACCATTTTGCATAAATCCATCAGAGGCATGGAAGCAATTTAATAAAGTCAATGCTCCACAGGAACCTCTATAAACAGCCATTCCGGGACCACAAGCTGGAGAACCAGGTATAAATGGTGGAATTGCAGGAACAGGAGGCACTGCATTAAAGGCGTGAAATGCTAATCCTGTAACCCCCGCAGGTACAGTAAAACGATACCACATGTCTCTTGTGCCGGCATTAAAGTTACCGCATGTCGGAGCAGGAGCATCTGATGATGTAACAGCTCCGTTTAAGTTGACATTTGTAAAAAACATGTCGCCGCAAGTACCGTAAACATTTAAGTCCAATTGTACCGCATTTGCACAGTTACTCTGACTTAGAACTATCTGAACAGGTATAAGCAATAGTGCTAAAAAAATGCTAAAAATATTTTTTTTCATAATGTTTAGAATGTGCTCAATATTTGAAATATTCAACTAGCAAATTTAAAAAAATATTATTAAATTCTATTTTTTTTTATGATAATGACTATTTTTTTTTAATTTGGTTGCCTGTTTTGTCATTTCAAATGTCCGTTAATTCCATCCACCGAATTTCTTTGTCTTCAATTTTTAAAATTAATTCGGCATAAGAATTGGATTTTTCCATCAATTCCTCATGACTTAACTCCCCTAAATTCAGCTGATTTTCGAGATTTTGTCTTATTTCATATAATTCTTGTAATTCTTTTTCAAGATTTTCGAGTTCGTATTTTTCCTTAAAACTTAACTTTCGTGGCTTGTTTCCGTCTTCGACTTTGGGTTTCAAGATATTTTTTTCAAGTTTGGGCTTTAAATTCTTCTGTTTTACGTCTTGTTTTAATTTTTCGTACAAATCAGAATCTCGAAATTGCGTGTAATTACCAGCAAAATCTTTAATATTTCCTTTTCCGTCGAATGCAAAAATGTGGTCAACAATTTTATCCATAAAAAATCTGTCGTGGCTGACAATAATAACTGAGGCCTCAATATTATTGAGATACTCTTCAAGAACCTGCAAAGTCAAAATATCAAGGTCGTTTGTGGGTTCGTCCATAATTAAGACATTAGGTTGTTGCATTAAAACCGTGCATAGATACAACCGCCGCTTTTCACCGCCACTTAGTTTACGAACAAGAGTATATTGCATCTCGTGATTAAAAAGAAAATAATTTAAAAATCCTGAAGCAGAGAATGTCTTTCCGTTTTTAAGTTTTATGGAATCGGAGATTTTTTTAACTATGTCAATAGGTCTGTCGTCAGGATCAAAATTGAGTCCTATTTGTTTATAATATGCAATTTTTACTGTTGTTCCAATTTCGATGTGTCCGGTATCAGGTTTTAGGTTTCCGGCAAGAATTTCTAAAAAAGTAGTTTTCCCGCTTCCGTTATTTCCAACAATTCCGATTTTTTCGTTTCGAGCAATTTTATATGAAAAATCTCTGAATAAAACTTTATCACCAAAAGATTTAGAAATATTGTAAATATCAATTACTTTTTTTCCTAATCGTTCTGTTGCAATATCTAATTCGAGTTTAGAATTATCAATTTTCTGAAATGCTTTTTTTTTAATTTCGTCAAAAGCTTCAACTCTGTATTTAGCTTTGGTTGTGCGAGCTTTGGGCATTCTACGAATCCATTCCTGTTCCTGACGGAAAAGATTTTGGTACCTTTCTATATTTGCCTGCAGGTTTTCGATTCGTTCGGTTCGTTTTTCCAGAAAATAAGAGTAATTGCCATTGTATGTATAAATATTGCCCTCGTCCATTTCAAGAATTGAATTACAGACTCTGTCGAGGAAGTAGCGATCGTGAGTAACCATAAAAACTGCGGCAGCAACTTCGGACAGATATTCTTCGAGCCATTCAATCATTTCGAGGTCGAGATGGTTTGTAGGTTCATCGAGTATTAACAGGTCGGGTTCGCTAATCAGGGTACCTGCAAGAGCTACACGCTTAAGCTGTCCACCGCTGAGTGTCCCAATCTGAGCATCAAAATCATGAATATCGAGTTTGCCTAAAATTTGACGCACTCTGGCTTCATAATCCCAGGCATTCATAGAATCCATTTTATCCAGAATGTCTTGTAAGCCGTCGTGTGATTTTGAAGCAATTATTTTATTGTATTCCCTTATTGTTGAAATAATTTCATCTTCCTGATAAAAAACAGCCTGCAATACTGTCATTTTTGGAGGAAAATAAATTTCCTGCGGGAGATATGAAATTCTTATACCTCTTTTATAACTTAGTTCTCCAGAATCAGGAGAATCTTTACCTGCAAGGATATTTAACAGCGAAGTTTTTCCGGTTCCGTTTTTTGCCACAAGAGCAAGTTTTTGTCCCTCGGAGATGTAGATATTTATATTTTCGAAAAGAAGTTTTTCCCCGTATCTTTTACATAAATTTTCGGTCTGCAACAAACTGCTCATAGAGGGATAATTTTTGGAATTATTTCAATAAATCTGGTCTGAGTCTCTGAGTTCGTTCAAAAGATTGCTCGTCTTTCCATTTTTCAATTTCGGCAAAATTTCCGCTGAGTAGAACCGGAGGCACCTTCCAGCCATTAAATTCTGCCGGACGAGTGTAAACAGGAGGAGCAAGTAGATTATCCTGAAATGAATCGGTGAGAGCCGATTGTTCGTCGCCAATTGCTCCGGGAAGTAATCTTATTATGCTGTCGCACATCACTGCAGCAGGCAATTCTCCGCCCGTAAGTACATAATCACCAATACTGTATTCCTCATCTATCAGATAATCTCGCACCCGTTGATCAACGCCTTTGTAGTGTCCGCAGAGAATCATTATATTTTCATAAAGAGAAAAGCGATTAGCTGTTTTTTGATCCCATTTCTTGCCATCCGGAGAAGTATAAATAATTTTATCGTAGTTTCGCTGTGATTTTAGTTTATTGATAATATCAAAAATCGGCTCTATGCGTAATACCATACCCGGCTCACCTCCAAACGGATAATCATCAACCTGACGATGTTTTCCAAGTCCGTATCCCCGTAAGTCGTGAACATAAACCTCTACAATCCCTTTTGCTATAGCTCTTTTAATTATTGAAAAATTTAGAGAACCAATAACGATTTCAGGTAATACACTTATAATATCTATTCTCATATTTTTTTTGCAAAATTACTCAAAATAAATCAAATTAGAACGTAATAATACATCAAAAGTGATTTAGAAAATTAAAGTTAAGGACGATAAATTGTAAAATTTTTAAAAAATTTTAACAAAAATAATGTGTAATAAATATGTTAAAAGATATTTTTACCGCCGTAATGATTGCTTTTGAGCTTATTTTTACAGAATTATTAACAAAAATTTGTTTGTAATTTATTAAAACTTTACTTTCGTAGGTCTGAAAGTGAGATTTTGAATAAATAGTTAAATAATTGATTATCAATAAAATACTATGAGCAAAGAGATTAAAAACTTGGGTGAATTAAATGAAAACGGATTAAATTTAGATGAAAATCAGGCTTCAAATACCAGTGAAGTAAGCGAAATTATTAATGAAATGCCTGAAGAACAAAAAAATTCCGAAGTAGCAAAAGTTGAATCCATTGAGAATCGTTACGAAATTTTTGAAGAAATTGCCTCGGAAGAAATTGAAGAAGAAGAAGTTTCGGAAGATATTTTAGATTCAGACGAAAATCTGGATTCAAAAGGAAATATTGAGTATAAAGATTTGACAAAAGAAGAAATTCTTGAAAAACTCAGATATTATATTCATGAAACAAACATTCAGGAAAACAAAAAACAAATTGAGGATTTAAAAATTCAATATTATAAAGTTCGCAAGGTCGAATATCAAAAACAGCTTGAAGAGTTGCGAGCAACTGCAGGCGAAGATGCTAGTCTGGAAATGCCCAAAGACAGCACCGAAGAGTACCTGAAAGAATTGATGAACGATTATAAAAAGAAAAAAGCGGAATATAATCGCCAACAAGAAGAAATCAAACTGGAAAATCTTCGCAAAAAAGAAGAAATAATAGAAAAGATAAAAACTCTTGCCAATAGCGAAGAGTCAATGAATAAAACTTTTGCAGAATTAAAAAGGCTGCAAAAAGAGTGGAAAGAAATTGGCCCTGTTCCTGCAAATAAAGCCACTGAAGTTTATAAAAACTACGAACTTCAAATTGAAAGGTTCTATGATTTTGTTAAGATAAGTAACGAGCTTCGTGATTTAGATTTAAAGAAGAATCTTGAACAAAAAATAGAGCTTTGCGAAAAAGCAGAAGAATTGTTATTACAGCCCGACATTGTAGAATCTTACAAAAAATTGCAGGAATATCATGATTTATGGAAAGAATTAGGTCCTGTTCCTGCAGATAAAAGAGAAGAAATCTGGGAAAGATTCACATTGGCAAGTAAAAAAATTCGTCAGGCATATCAGGAACATTTCGAGAAGATTAAAGAAGAAAAAGAAGCAAATTATAAACAGAAGTTAGCGCTTTGCGAAAAAGTTGAAGAAATACTTGAAAAAATATCAGAACAAAATCCACAAACATCAAAAGAGTGGGCAGAACTTTCAGAAAAGATAGTAGAACTTCAAAAGATCTGGAGAACAATAGGAAGAGTTCCTCAAAACGTGAATACTGAAGTTTATGAAAGATTCCGTAGTGCTTGCAATAAATTTTTCGAAGTTAAGAAAGAATTTTTCGCAGAGATAAATAACGAGCTCAACGAAAATCTACAGAAGAAACTTGATATTTGCGTTAATGCAGAATTGCTTAAGGATCGTACCGATTGGAAACGCACAACTGAAAAATTCCTTGAACTCCAGAAACAATGGAAGGAAATCGGCCCGGTTCCCAAAAAACACTCCGAACAAATATGGAAACGATTCAGAGCTGCATGCGATCACTTCTTTAATGCAAAAGCAGAATACTACAAAAATATAGACCAGGAACTTCAGAATAATCTTGCAAAAAAAGAAGCTTTGATACAAGAAGTTAAGAATTTCGTTTTATCGGAAAACCATGCTGAAAACGTAGCCAAGATAAAAGAATTTCAGAATAGATGGTCCGAAATCGGAGTTGTACCTACACAAGACAAAGACAGGTTATATAATGAATTCAAAACTGCTATAAACAACATTTTCGAACAACTTAACTTAAACAGAGATTCACTTGAAATAAGTAACTTTAAATCGAGAATAGATTTACTGAAAGAGACAAATCAAATCCAGGCAATAGAAAAAGAAAGGCAAAAAATCCAAAAACGTATTCAGGAGTTAAATTCGGATATTATACAAATTGAAACAAACCTTGGTTTCTTCTCGTCGGGTTCTGAACAAATTCTAAAAGAATTTAACAGAAAAATTGAAAAAGCCAAAGAAGAAATAAAACTCTTAAAAGAAAAGAAAAAGATTCTCGATCTTGCCGAAAGAGAATTAAAAACAAATAATGAAAACAACAATGAAAAAACTGATTAATTATTTTATTTGCTGCGGCTTTCTGTTTTTATTTACAAATTTGCTTGTAGCTCAACAATACGGAGCTATCAAAGGTTTTGTTTACGATAAAGAAAGCGGAGAACCTTGCAGTTTTGCAAATGTTTATATTCCGGGTACTAATCTCGGGGCATCTACTGATGTTTCGGGATATTTTTCAATTCCAAAACTTGCAGAAGGCAATTATACACTTGTTATAACCTACATTGGTTATGATAGTATAGCAGAGCCGATAAGTGTAGCTGCAAACAAGATTTTTTCGAAGAATTTTTACATGAAAAAGTCTGCAGTAGTACTGGAAGAAGCAATTATTTCGGCCGAAAGACAAGAGTTAAGAACTCAAACCAGAGTTTCAATTGTAAAAGTATCACCTACACAAATAAAAACCTTGCCTTCGATAGGTAGCGAACCCGACATTGCTCAGTACTTACAGGTGGTTCCAGGAGTAACATTTACCGGCGACCAGGGCGGACAGCTTTATATCCGCGGTGGTAGTAATATTCAAAATCTTGTACTTTTAGATGGAATGATGATTTATAATCCATTTCACTCTATCGGTATGTTTTCTGTTTTTGATTCAGATATCATCCGAAATGCAGACATTTATACCGGAGGATATAACTCAGAATACGGAGGCAGAATTTCTTCGGTAATGGATATTTCGATGCGTGACGGAAATCCCAATCGCTATGCGGGAAAAGTATCAACGAGTACATTTGGTGCAAAACTACTCCTCGAAGGACCAATTATTAAATATAAGGAAGGCGGAACAAGTTTATCTTATATATTGTCTGCAAAATCTGCATACCTCGAACAATCTTCAAAACTCATCTACAGATATGTTAACGACGGCAAAGGATTACCTTTTAATTATACCGACTTATACGGTAAAATCTCATTAAACACATCAGAAGGCAGCCGTGTTAATATTTTTGGATTTAATTTTTCCGACAATGTAAAATACAAAGGATTAAGTGATTTGAATTGGAATGCACATGGAGTTGGAGCAAATTTTATAGTTGTTCCTTCCGGTTCTACAGTAATGATTAAATCAAGATTTTCATACAGTGATTATCATATAAGTTTGCAAACATTAAATAATCTTCCCAGTTCATCGGGTATTAAAGGATTTAATCTTGGATTGGATTTTCTTTACTTTTTAGGCAAAAATCAATTTGTATGGGGACTTGAAACCTTAGGTTTTAATACTGATTTTAATTTTTACAATTCAGTTGGCAGATTACTAACTCAAGATGAAAACACTACAGAATTTGCTACTTATATTAAATACAAGTGGAATTTAGGAAGTTTGTTAATAGAACCGGGATTCAGAATACAGTATTACGCTTCGATGAGTCAAGTTTCTCCCGAACCTCGTTTAGGACTTAAATACAATATAACAGAATATTTAAGATTTAAACTTGCCGCAGGATTATATTCACAAAATTTAGTTGCCGCTAATTCCAACCGCGATGTTGTGAATTTATTCTATGGATTTTTAAGTGGGGACCTTAACATTCCATATACTTTCAGAGGCGAAGAGATTAAACATAAACTTCAAAAATCAGAACATGTCATTTCAGGTTTTGAGGTTGACCTTACCAAAAATCTTGATTTGAATGTTGAAGGTTACTTGAAAAATTTCAGTCAACTTACTGTAATAAACAGAAATAAAATTTTTGATGACAATGCCACAAATTACGACAAACCTGATTATCTGAAAAAAGATTTTCTTATAGAAACCGGCTATGCTTATGGCGTGGATTTCCTATTGAAATATGATTACAAAGATTTATACGTTTGGTTTGTCTATTCGTTGGGTTGGATAAAGAATGACGACGGTGTTCAGGTTTATAGTCCACACTATGACAGAAGACATAACATTAATCTTGTTACCAGCTATAAATTAGGAAAAGACAAATCATGGAATTTGAGTGCAAGATGGAATCTGGGCTCAGGATTCCCGTTCACACAAACTGCAGGATTCTACGAAGAGATGCCATTATTTAATGATATTAATTACGAATATTGGCAAAACAATGGTAATCTCGGAATTATTTACGGAGAGCTAAATGCCGGCAGATTACCATATTATCATAGATTGGATTTCACTGCAAACAAAGTTTTCAGCTTTAATCAATACACAAAACTTGAAATTAATTTTAGCATAACAAACGTTTATAATCGTAAAAATATTTTCTATTTCGACAGAGTTGATTATAACAGAGTTGATCAACTCCCGATTATGCCGAGTTTGGGATTAAGTCTAACTTTCTAATTTTAATAGCTTTGGCAACAACTAAGTACATTTTTGTTACAGGTGGTGTAACCTCATCATTAGGAAAAGGAATTATATCTGCTTCGCTTGCAAAACTTTTACAAGCAAGAGGTTATTCGGTTACAATACAAAAATTAGATCCGTACATCAACGTTGACCCCGGAACTCTAAATCCTTATGAGCACGGGGAATGCTATGTTACCGAAGACGGAGCAGAAACAGACCTCGACCTCGGCCATTATGAAAGGTTTTTAAATGTTTATACATCACAAGCAAACAATGTTACTACCGGAAGAATTTATCAGGACGTTATTAACAAAGAAAGACGTGGAGATTATTTAGGCAAAACTGTTCAAATTATCCCGCACATTACTGATGAAATTAAACGAAGGATAAAAATATTAGGTTCAAAAGGTAAGTTTGATTTTGTAATTACTGAAATCGGCGGTACTGTTGGTGACATTGAGTCTTTGCCATACATTGAATCTGTCAGACAGTTAAGATGGGAATTAAAGAACAAATGCGTAGTTATACATTTAACTTTAGTACCATTTCTTGCTGCCAGCGGCGAATTAAAGACAAAACCAACCCAGCATTCAGTAAAAACTCTACTTGAAGCAGGAGTACAACCCGATATCTTAGTACTTAGAACAGAACATCCGTTAACGGCAGATATTAAACAAAAAGTTGCAAATTTCTGTAACGTACAAAAAGAAGCCGTTATAGAATCAAAGGATGTGAGCACAATATACGAAGTTCCTCTTGAGATGCAAAAAGAGCGTCTTGATGAAATTGTTTTAAAAAGTTTTGATATAGAACCAGGAGAAAAACCTGATTTAAAACCATGGAAAGAATTTTTGAAAAAATATAAAAATCCCAAACATACTATTAACATTGCTCTTGTTGGAAAATACGTTGAATTAAAAGACGCATATAAATCCATAAATGAAGCTCTTATACATGCAGGAGCAGCAAACGAAACACGAGTTAATGTTAAATATGTACATAGTGAGCTGATAAATGAAGAAAATTACGAAAAGGAGCTTAACGATGTACAGGGAATAATAGTTGCTCCAGGATTCGGACACAGGGGCATACCGGGAAAAATTTTGGCTGTAAAATATGCACGCGAAAAGAACATCCCGTTTTTCGGAATATGCCTTGGAATGCAAATGGCAGTAATTGAATTTGCAAGAAATGTTTTGAAACTTGAAGATGCAAATTCTCTGGAAATGGATCCCAAATGTAAGCATCTGGTAATTAACCTGATGGAAGAACAAAAAATGATTACCGAAAAAGGCGGAACAATGCGTTTGGGAGCGTATGATTGCAAAATATTAAAAGATTCTAAAGCTTATCAGGCATACAACAAAACTTGTATAGCCGAAAGACACAGACACAGATATGAGTTTAACAACACTTATGAATTAGAATTCTCTAAGGCCGGAATGATTGCTACAGGTAAAAATCCGGAAACAGACCTCATCGAGATTATCGAAATTCCTAAACACAAGTGGTTTGTTGGAGTTCAATTCCATCCCGAATATAAAAGTACGGTATTAAACCCACATCCGTTGTTTGTTAGTTTTGTTAAATCAATATTAGAAAAATAATTCAGATGGATAGAAACAGTATTATTGGATTGGTGTTAATTGCTCTTCTTTTGATTGGGTACATGTTTATAACAAAGCCCAGCAAAGAAGAAATAGCAGAAATGAAAAGAAAGCAGGATTCTATTGCAAGAGTTAAGTATGAAAAAGATTCTATTGAAAAAATTCAGAAAGAAATCCTTGCTGCCAGAGAAGACAGTTTAAAGAATTTAGAAGCACAAACTGACACTGCTGCATTAAACGAAGAAATTTCTGATTCAATTAAACAGCTTAGACTTAAATCAAAATATGGAATTTTCAGCCATGCCGCAAACGGAGAAGAAAAATTTTATAAAGTCGAAAACGAAAAAATGATTATAACTTTCACCAATAAAGGTGGAAAAATTTATTCAGTAGAACTGAAAGAATATAAAACTTATTATCAAGAACCTTTAATTCTTTTTGAAAATGATTCAAATTCAATTTTTGGAATTGAATTAATGGTTGACGGTAAAGGAATTTCAACTAATGAATTGTATTTTACTCCCACAGTAAATTCCGAAAACATTAAAGTTAGCGGTAAAGAACAAAGATTTTCCATGAGATTGGCTGCCTCCGAAAAACAATATATTGAATTCGAGTATATTATCAAGCCCTACGATTACATGATAGATTATGACATTAAATTTATCGGACTTGATAAAGAACTCGAGAACAATCCTTATATAAATCTTTTGTGGAAAGTGAAAATTCCCGGATTGGAAAGAGGCAGAGATTGGGAATCCAACAACACCACCATATATGTTAAAATGTCGGGAGAAAATGAATTTGAATATTTAAGCGAAACTAAAGAAAAAGACAGTTTTCAAAGCAGAGGCAGTATTCAATGGGTAGCTTATAAACAACAATTCTTTTCGTCTATTCTTGTTGCAAAAGATAAACTCGATAATCCAAAAATAAGCCTATTAAAGTTTAAAGATAATAAAAGTAAATATCTAAAGGAGTTTAGCTCTGAATTTACATTGCCCTTGAAAAAATCAGACGAACAGATTTATAACTTCAGTTTTTATTTTGGTCCAAATAAGTATTCCTTATTAAAATCATACGGTTTAAAATTTGAAAAATTAGTTCCTTTAGGATGGGGGATTTTCGGATGGGTAAATAAATTTATTGTTATTCCGATATTTAATTGGTTAGGAAAATTTATTGACAACTTTGGAATAATCATCTTACTCTTAACATTAATTATCAAAATCGGCTTATTCCCCCTTACCTACAAATCCTACCTGTCATCAGCTAAAATGAGGGTTTTAAAACCGCAAATTGACGAGATTACAAAGAAATTTCCTGCCGGAAAAGAAATGGAAAAACAACAAGCCATTATGAGTTTTTACAAAAAAGCAGGAGTAAGTCCGTTTGGGGGTTGTTTGCCATTATTATTACAATTCCCAATTCTTATCGCTATGTTCAGATTTTTCCCTGCTTCTATAGAACTTCGTCAGGAAAGTTTTTTGTGGGCTAACGACTTATCTACATACGATGCAATTGTTGAATGGGATACATACATTCCGATACTAACCAATATTTATGGAAATCACATCAGCCTTTTCACTCTTTTAATGGCAATTTCAATGCTTATTTCTACCTGGATGACAAGTTCTAATCAACCAACAAACAGCAATATGCCGGGTATGAAAACAATGATGTACATTATGCCGGTAATGATGATTTTCTGGTTTAATAAATATTCTTCAGGATTAAGCTACTATTATTTCCTCGCTAATCTCATTACAATTTTGCAAACCATTATCATTCAGAAGTTTATCATTGATGAGAAAAAATTACTTGCAGAAATAGAATCCAATAAGAAAAAACCTGCCAAACAAAAATCAAAATGGCAGCAAAGACTTGAAGAAGCTCAAAAAATGCAACAACAAAGACTTAAACAACAACAAAAACGCAAGTAATTTGTTATTTAGACTTATTAAGAAATGAAACAGGCTAAAACTTACGTATTGACAAAAGAACTAACTCCATTAATGTTTAACGAGATTGCAGAAGAATACGATCGCCTTGATCGTAAACTTTCATTTGGGTTAGATCTAACCTGGAGAAAAAAACTTACTCAATACATTAAAAATACTAACAAAAATTTTGAAATAGTTACTGATATTGCTTCCGGAACAGGCGATATGCTGTCAGAATTAAAAAAACTGAATGCAAAAAAATATGTTGCAATTGATCCTTCGGTGAATATGCTCAAAATCGCAAAAGCAAAAGTTCCGGATGCTGATTTTATTATTGCTAAAGCAGAACAAATCCCTTTACCAGAAAGCTTTACGGATTTAATTACAGTTGCTTTCGGGATCAGAAATTTCTCCGACATTAACCGAGCTTTTGATGAGTTTTATCGAATTTTGAAACCGGGAGGAAAACTTGCTATTATGGAATTCTCCGTTCCGAAGAACATTATTCCTGCACTTGGTTTTAAGTTTTATGTTAAATATGTTATCCCGATTTTAGGATATATTCATACCGGAAATTATCAGGCATATAAATATCTTGCTGAATCAATATTTGATTTCTCCAAACGATACAACATCACTTCCATGTTGAGCGAACATAAGTTCAGAGATGTAAAAGTTCGTAATTTTATTTTCGGAGGTGTTAA
The DNA here is from genome assembly GCA_937982115.1 of uncultured Bacteroidales bacterium. Classification (GTDB taxonomy): domain Bacteria; phylum Bacteroidota; class Bacteroidia; order Bacteroidales; family ML635J-15; genus Bact-19. The sequence goes on from CALJNE010000013.1 coordinate 42,366, forward strand.
AATATATTGCTGTTCCAAGAAAGAATAAGGTTTAGAAAATTCCGCCTAAGTTCATTACATTCCTATTGCTCTAACGAGTTAAAAATCATAATAAACTTTTTTCTCCAGATCCTTAAGACTTTTGAATTTAACGGGAGGATTTAAATATTTTTCCATGAACTTATATGTGTTGAACCTGATTTCTCTTGAGAACTTTACATCCATTCTGTCGAAACTATGCCCACCTGGGAGATCCTGATAAATTTCATATTGAAATTCTTTGTTTTCTCTTTTTAAAGCCTCAATTAAACTCATAACCTCTTCGGCATAAACATCATCATCATTTGTATTTGTATGAATAAGTAAGGGGGTTTTCAATTTATGAGCATTATATGCAGGCGATCTCTTTTTGTATTCTTCCGGATTTTCTTCAACAGTTTGTCCGATATGGTACTCCGCCGAAAAATATTTTTCATAATCTTTACCATGAATTTCCATTCGTTTTATTAAATCAGAAACAGGAACTCCGGCAAATCCGACTTTGTAATTTTCGGGATACTCAAACAAACACATCAAAGCTATCAGCCCTCCATGACTCCAGCCGAAAATACCAACACGATCAGCATCAACAAATGGATAATTATCTACCATATACTGACGAGAAGCTTCAGCATCACCAATTTCGCTACCTCCGTAATCTATTTTTTCGTAAAAATCTTTACCATATCCTGTACTACCTCTATACTCAGGAGCCACAACAACATATCCCTGTACAAGCAGTTCTTTTAAAATATGAACATAATAAGTACTAAAATTAGCATGAACACCTCCGTGAGGAAAAACAATCAAAGGATATTTTTTCTTCAGATTTATATTTTTAGGGATGAATACATAAGCCCAAAATTTTACCGGATTAAAAGCCCCGAGTTTTTCGGGATTTTTTGATTTTGCAGGAGGTTCTCCATAAATGAAAACCTTATCAACAAATGCGATGTCTCCCAATCGAGTATAAAACAGTTGATCATCTATCATTTTCTCCAAAATATCAAAACGATGTTCATAATCATTAATTATTTTGTTGAGTTCGTCTATCCGAGATTTTAACACAGAATCGTTTTGTGCAATAATAAGATTGTTCAATAGAATAAAAATAAAAACGGCAACAAAATTTTTCATACGATTAAATTTTATTGCCGTAAATATAATGCTTTAAAAATTAACTATCCGGCGTTTTTGAATTTTAAAACAGAATTTATATTCATTTTTTGTTGAGCATAATCTTTATCAACAACAAATTCTTCAACCTTTTTTGAAGGCATTTCGAACATTGCTTCGAGCATAATAGATTCGCAAATAGCTCTAAGCCCTCGAGCTCCAAGTTTAAAATTTACAGCCTGATCAACGATAAAATCCAATGCGTCATCAGTAAAGCTTAGTTTGATATTATCCATCTGGAACAGCTTGATGTATTGTTTTATTATTGAGTTTTTCGGTTCTATCAAAATTCTTCGTAAAGCTGTTCTATCGAGTGGATTCAGATAAGCCAGAATCGGTAATCTGCCAACAATTTCCGGAATAAGTCCGAATTTCCTTAAATCATCGGGAAGAACATATTGAAGTAAATTATTTTTATCAATCTGTTCAGATTTTTTGTGAGCACCATAACCAACAATCTGAGTATTAAGACGTTTTGCTATGATTCTATCAATGCCTTCAAAAGCACCGCCACAAATAAAAAGTATGTTTTTAGTATCAACGGCAATCATTCGTTGTTCGGGATGTTTTCTGCCACCTTGGGGCGGAACGTTGACAATTGAACCTTCCAACAATTTCAACAATCCCTGCTGAACGCCTTCGCCTGATACATCTCTTGTGATACTCGGGTTATCGGATTTTCTGGCAATTTTATCAATTTCATCAATAAATACTATACCTCGTTCGGCAGCTTTAACATCATAATCAGCATCCTGCAGCAGGCGAACAAGCAAACTTTCGACATCCTCACCAACATAACCGGCTTCTGTTAAAACTGTTGCATCAACAATCGCAAAAGGAACATTTAACATTTTAGCAATAGTACGAGCCAACAGAGTTTTTCCTGTTCCGGTTTCTCCCACCATGATGATATTGGATTTTTCTATTTCAACATCATCTGTGTCGGGTTGCAAGATTCTTTTATAATGGTTATAAACAGCTACAGAAAGAACTTTTTTGGCATATTCCTGACCAATAACATATTGATCGAGAAATTTTTTTATTTGAATAGGTTTTTGAAGTTTTATAGCTTTATCTCCTGATTTAGAGTTACGTTTTTTTTCTTCTTTAAGAATTTCGTATCCTCTTTCAATACAATCACTGCAAACGTTTCCTGAAACACCTGAAAACATTAAATCAACTTCATTCCCATGTCTGCCACATAGAGAACATTTATTCATATTATATAGTTTTTAATTTAATTTTCGGGTAAAAAATTATTTATGACTTGATTCTCTGAAAAGAATTTCATCAATCATGCCATAAGCTTTTGCTTCTTCGGCAGTCATCCAGTAATCACGGTCAGAATCTTTTTCAACTTTATCGAATGGATTTCCGGAATGATATGAAATTATTTCATAAAGTTCATTTCTAAGTTTTATTATTTCGCGGGTAGTAATTTCAATATCCGCAGCTTGTCCTTGAACACCTCCCATAGGTTGATGAATCATTACACGTGAATGTTTTAATGCAGAACGCTTACCTTTTGTTCCGGCACATAACAGAACAGCTCCCATAGATGCTGCCATACCTGTACAAATTGTAGCAACATCGCTGCTAATATATTGCATTGTGTCGTAAATTCCCAAACCGGCATAAACCGAACCTCCGGGCGTATTCAAATAAATCTGAATATCTTTGTTGGGATCTGTGCTTTCTAAAAATAAAAGTTGAGCTTGAATAATATTGGCAACATAATCATCTATCGGAAGACCAAGAAAAATAATTCTATCCATCATCAACCTCGAAAAAACATCCATTGTTGCAATATTCAACGAGCGTTCTTCGATAATGGTCGGTGATATATAATTATTATAAATGCTGGTATATTGGTCAAACACCAAACTATTTATTCCCATTTGACGAGTAGCAAATTTTCTGAATTCATTTTTGTCCATATTCATTTTTTTTATTCGACCACAAAGTTAATAATTTTTAAGTTTCTACATAAACATAAAAATCTTTTTAAATGTTTTTGCTTTAATCAATTAAACCTTTAAATAAAAAATTTTTTATTACAAATACTGATCAGATTGTTTATAGTATAAATTTTTTATTTTTCTAATAAACTTTCCAAAAATTTTAACATATTTGTATATTGTTCAATATTGAGTTTTTTAATTTTCAAAAAATGTCGTTATGAAACAGTTGTTTTTAGTTTTTCTGATTTTATGTTTTCTTAATGGATTATCACAAAATTATTTACCTATAGGCTATCTTGATTATGTTGATACGAATGGAGGATATGGATGGGCTTATGACGCAGACGCGGGTACCAATCCTATAGATGTTCATATATACATAGACGGAAGATTTTATATGGCAGTTACAGCAAATCAGGAACGTCCGGATTTAGTTGCAGCTAACATAGCTCCAGACCCTTATCACGGATTTTCATTTGTATTTTCAGGTATAGACATAAACTTGCGTCATGAGATAACTGTCTATGCTATTAATTATGGTGGTGGGCCTAACCCTACTCTTTCAAATACACCTAACTTTTTTGGAACATACTACTCCGGTGATGCAAGCATAAGTAATCAGGCAGGACCTTCACAGATAACCATAACTACAACAAATAGGCTTGCAGGAGCAATACATTCTTTAACCTGGAATGGAGTAGAGTTTATTGATAGCTATGATCACGGTCGTCAGCTCCAATCTGCCACATCATACAATAATTGGGGAGAATGTTTTAATCCAACTGAAGCAGGTTGTGCTCAGGATGACACAGGTCCAACAAGCACTAGTTTGTTGATGTATCAATATGCAGAAGGTAACTACATGGAAACCCAAACTTTGCCTGCCTACTGGACACAACCCGGACATGTATCACCACAATGTGGAACAACATTAAATACAACTCCCCGATCTTCACATTATTTCAGAAAAAAAATAACTATTGGAATGCCAGGAATTCAACATGTTATTAAATATTATACAGAGTTTGAAATCCCTGAATCAGATTATTTCGAAAGTGGAGTTTTTGAAGTCCTAACCGGATACATGCCTTCAGATTTTTCAGAATTTTACACCTATAATCCTGCAACACAAGTTTTAACACCTCTATCCGACACACCTGGAGAACAGTCGCTTCCAATTATTTTTTCTAAACCAAATCATCTTTATGCTATGGGAATTTATTCTCCCGATTTACCTCAACCAAATTGGAACTGGGTAGGATACGGAAGATTTCGTTTCCCGAGTTGCGTTAAATGGAACAGCGTTTTTAGAGAGGCTCCTGTAACACATGGAATTTACAAATACAGATGTTTTGTTATTGTTGGATCCTTGGATAACGTTAAGGTTTCAATGAATCAATTGTTTAACTATTTTAAACCAACAGCTAATTTTGACGCAACATCTGTATGTATTGGTAATCCAACCATTTTTACTGATCTTAGCACAGGAATTACAGAAGAAAGTTTGTATTTCTGGGATATTAACAATGACGGAAGCATTGACTACACGACCCAAGGAAATTTTTCGCATACTTTTGATGTTCCGGGAACTTATCAAGTAAAACTTAGAATCGTGAATGGAGTCGCTCCTCAACATCAAAGTGAAATCGTTAAAAATATTCAAGTATTTGAAAATCCAACTGCTAATATTGAATTAGAGGAAAATGAAATTTGTCAGGGCGAAAGCATTGATTTAGTTGCATATCCTTCGGGCGGAACTTTCTCCGGCACAGGGGTTTCTGGTAATATCTTTAATTCTCAAGGTTTAACTCAGGGACAGTACGTAATAAATTATATATATACAGACCAAAATCAATGCTCTGCCTCGGATATTGCTTATATAAACGTGCTTGACTGTACGAATTCTTATTTTAATGATAAGCTTTCCATTTCATTCAATAACCCAGTAAATAAGAATTTGATTATCAATAATCTGAATGAAAATTCAGAAATTATTATCTCCGATATTTCCGGCAAAATTCTCTTTAAAACCATATCAAAATCCAGTCAGGAAATCTTAGATTTGACAAATTTAAACAATGGGTTGTACAGTCTAAAAATTAATCAAAACCAGAACAGTAAAAATTTTAAAATTCTGATTATTAATGATTAAAAATAAGTAATGTTTGTTTTTTCAGAAATAATAGTTTTTTACAAGAATTTTCATATAAAAGGACAAAAAATTACTTTCATTTCAAAAATCTAATTTTTAGATGCTAATTTGCACCTCCGTAAAAATCGTAACAACATTATTTTTATTAAGAACAACAAAAAGCAGTTTTCCTCTATGCTAAAATCTCCACTTCCATCCTTGAAATTATTCTTGATAGATAAAATTCAATAATAAAATTTTGAATATAAACCTGCAGAAAAGTAACAAATCCTTATCAATCATATTTTTCACTTCAAAGGTCTTTTCTCAAAAACTCTTAACAACATTATTTTTGACATAAACACATAAGTAAAATCCTAACAAACTCCACCCACAAACATTCTCTTTTCCTCTTGTCCGTTATGTTATAGAAACTTGTCAACACATCTTCAAAATAATTTATAAAAAAATACCTCCTTACAAAAAATTCATTCTGCAAATGCACATTTATTTATTTAAGTGTAATTCAACAACATTTTTTTTAATAAAAACATCTTATTAGTTTCACAAACAACTAAAACTTTAGCCTCAAGCCTAACTTTCATCTCACAAAATTCATTTATCGCAATATTTTTATTCAATTTAGTTTTTAGTTTGCCAATATTTTATAATTTTGATGTATAAATTAAAAAAGCATTGATTATGGCACAAAAACTATTAGACTTAATTCAACCCGGGGTTATTACAGGTGATGATGTACAAATTGTTTTCAATCATGCTAAAGAAAACAATTATGCAATTCCTGCAATAAATGTTATTGGAACCAATTCAATAAATGCAGTTTTAGAAGCTGCCCGAGATGTAAAATCTCCTGTAATTATTCAGTTATCGAATGGTGGAGCTGCATTTTATGCCGGCAAAGGATTATCAAACGAAAATGAAGAAGCTGCCATAACAGGAGCTCTTTGTGCAGCTCAGCATGTTCATCAGCTTGCAGAATTATACGGCATCCCGGTAATATTACACACAGATCATGCCGCTAAAAAACTTTTACCATGGGTAGATGGTATGCTCGATGCAGGAGAAGATTTTTTTGAAATGTTCGGGTCGCCGCTTTTCAGTTCACACATGCTTGATTTTTCGGAAGAACCTTTGCATGAAAACATTGAATTATGTAAAAAGTATCTCGAAAGAATGTCAAAAATCGGAATGACTCTGGAAATTGAGCTTGGAGTAACCGGTGGCGAAGAAGATGGCGTTGATAATACCGGTATTGATAACTCCAGACTTTATACTCAGCCTGAAGATGTTGCTTATGCTTATGAAGAATTATCAAAAATAAGTGATAAATTTACAATTGCTGCTTCATTTGGTAACGTACACGGAGTTTACAAACCCGGAAACGTAATTTTACAACCAAAAATTTTAAAGAACTCACAAGAATACATACAAAAGAAATTTAATACGAATAACAATCCCGTAAATTTTGTTTTCCACGGAGGGTCGGGGTCGAGCATTGAAGAAATTCGTGAGGCAATTTCATATGGTGTTATCAAAATGAACATTGACACCGATACTCAATGGGCTTTCTGGGATGGTATTCGCAAATACTATATTAAAAACGAAGGATATCTGCAATCACAAATTGGCAATCCCGAAGGTGAAGACAAACCAAATAAAAAGAAATATGACCCTCGTGTTTGGTTACGCGAAGGCGAAAAATCTATGATTGAAAGAATAAAAACGGCATTTAGCGACTTAAACTGTGTGAATGTTTTATAAAAACAAAACTTTCATTTTTATAGTATAGATTAAATAGATTAATCAAAATTTTAAGCTATGAGCTTAACCAATAGAGATGGTTTTTCGGGTAAATTTGGAGTTATTGCTGCTGCAGCGGGGTCAGCGGTTGGTTTGGGGAATATTTGGAGGTTTCCTTATGTTACCGGAGAAAATGGCGGCGGAGCATTCCTATTGATTTATCTTTTAGCTGTAGTTTTACTTGGAATTCCTGTAATTTTATCGGAATTTGTGATTGGAAGGAAATCACAAGCCAATGCTCTTGGAGCTTTTCGCAAATTGTCGCCCGGAAAACCATGGTGGTTAATCGGACTTATGGGAATAGTTGCGGCATTTGTTATTTTATCGTTTTACAGTACTGTTGCAGGATGGACACTTGAATATATTGTTCAAGCAATCACAGGCGGATTTCATAATAAATCATCTGCTGAATTGGCAGCTGATTTTAATAATTTTACAGCCTCATCATTTCGTCCTTTATTATGGCAATTAATTTTTATGTTGTTCACAGCATGGATTGTTTTTGCGGGAATTCAAAAAGGAATTGAAAAATACACTAAAATTCTTATGCCACTACTTTTAATTATGATTATTGTAGTTTGCATAAGAAGTCTAAGTCTTGACGGAAGCTACGAAGGTGTAAAATTTCTTTTTAAACCTGATTTCAGTAAAATTACAATTCAAACTGTATTATTAGCTCTTGGTCAAGCTGCTTTTTCTCTAAGCATAGGAATGGGAGCTTTAATCACTTATGGGTCTTACATTCCTAAAGATACTCCCATGTTGCGAGTTTCAACCGAAGTTGCTTTTGCAGATACACTTATCGCTGTATTAGCAGGAGTAATGATATTCCCGGCTTTGTTTGCTCTTGGAGAATCTCCCGCAGGAGGACCGGGACTTGTTTTTATTACTCTTCCCAAACTTTTCGAAGCAATGCCAGCCGGCGAATTTTTTGCTGTAATATTTTTTGTACTGCTTGCTGTTGCTGCTCTTACGAGTACAATTTCAGTTCTTGAAGTCGTTGTTGCATATTTGGCTGAGGAAAAAAAGATGTCTCGCAAAAAAGCAACAGTAATTGGAACAATTTCAATAAGTATAATTGGAGTATTATGTACACTAAGCTTCGGACCTTTAAAAGATTTTAAGATTTTTGAAAAAACTGTTTTTGATTTAATGAACTACATTTCTGCAAATATTCTTTTAACATTTGGAGCTCTGTTCATTGTTATTTACACAGGTTGGATACTGAAAAAACAATCTTTTTTTGAAGAAATTAAAATATCTGAAAAAATTCATCCAATTCTCGCAAATATCTTATTATTTCTAATTAAATACTTTGCCCCTATTGCCATTGGAACTATCGCCATTGGAGCATTTTTCATCGAAGGACTAACTTAAAATATTAAAAAATGACTGAAACCCTACATTCCTGTATAAGTGCATATAACGAATATGTGGGAGCGTATGCAATTTTAGCATTACTTATTCCAACCGGATTATTTTTCACATTCTATCTTAAATTTCTTCAAGTTAGTAAATTCAAACATGCAATTCAAATTGTTGCCGGAAAATTTAATGACCGTCGCACAAAAGGAGATGTATCTTCGTTTAAAGCTCTTACTACAGCTCTCTCAGCAACAGTTGGAACCGGGAATATTGTAGGCGTAGCCTTAGCAATTCACTGGGGCGGTCCGGGAGCAATATTCTGGATTTGGGTGGTTGGTTTTCTAGGTATGATGCTCAAAATGGTAGAATGTACTCTTGCTCAAAAATACAGAAAAATCAATCCCGACGGTACCGTTTCGGGAGGTCCGATGTATTATATCGAAATCGGGCTTAAAGATAAAATTGGCAAATTTGCAAAATATCTGGCTATTATTTTTGCCTTAGCTGCAATTCTATGTTCTTTTGGAACTGGGAACATGGCTCAATCTAATTCCATGTCCGATGCTTTATATAATAGTTATAGTGTACCAAAGATTGTGTCAGCAATAATTATTACATTTTTAGTTCTTTTAATTATAGTAGGTGGATTAAAAAGAATTGCAGAGGTTACTTCCAAACTTGTTCCATTTATGGCGTTAGCATATTTTATTGCTTCGATTACAGTTTTAATTATTTTTCATAAAAATATTCCAGATGCTTTTACTTTAATATTCAAAAGTGCTTTCACCAGCACTGCTGCCACCGGAGGATTTGTAGGTTCAACATTCCTGATGACATTATTATGGGGAGTTAGAAGAGGATTGTTTTCTAACGAAGCCGGGCAAGGCTCTGCTCCAATTGCTCATGCCGCAGCCAAAACTGAATACCCTATGCAAGAAGGACTCGTTGCCTCGCTTGAACCTCTTGTTGACACTATAATAATTTGTTCTCTCACTGCTTTAGTAATTGTTGTTACAGGTGCATGGACTGCAAACGATTCTCAAGGTGTTAATATGACTATTCTGGCTTTTAAATCCGGACTCTCCGAGATTGGTATAGGTGGTATCGCAAAACACATTGTTAGTTTAGGATTATTACTTTTTGCCTTCTCTACTGTAATTTCATGGTCATATTATGGTAATAGAGCCGTACAATATTTGTGGGGAGATAAAGCCATTAAACCATACTATTTCGCTTATGGACTTTTTGTATTTCTTGGGTGTATCTGGGGGCTTGAATTAGTATGGAGCTTCGTAGATATGGTAATTACATTTATGACTATTCCCAATTTAATCGCCCTTATTTTGTTAGCTCCGGTTATGAAAAAAGAAGTTGACCACTACTTTAAAAATGTTTATGGTAAACTAAAAAATGAAAAATAGATTCTTAAAAGAATATTTTAATTTTTCCAGAAGAGAAATTAATGGGCTAATCATACTCGGGATCATACTGGTAATAATACTTTCTCTCAGAATTATTGAAAATAATTATAAATCAAGAAAAAGATACGACTTTTCCAAATTCGAAAATGAAATTGACGAGTTTATAAATTTCCAAACAACAAACTTCGAGGATGCCGAATTATTTTATTTCGACCCAAACACCGCAAGCACTGATGAATTAATCAAATTGGGATTTTCTCCCCGAATTATAAATGAAATTATCGCATTCCGAAATGCAGGAAGAAAATTCTATAAACCCGAAGATCTTTTAAAAATTAAGTCCTTGAAAGAACAAGACTTTGAAATAATTAAAGAATATATTGTAATTGAAAAAAAGAAAAATTACTACTCAAACAACTTTTATAGAAATAAACCTCGCTATTCAAAAAAATATTCCCGTTTTGATTTTGATCCAAATACTGCTGACAAAGAGACATTACTAAAATTAGGATTCAAGTCCTGGCAAGCAGATAATATCATTAAATATCGAAATAAGGGCGGCAAATTTATCAAGCCTGAAGACCTTTATAAAATTTATGGATTAGATTCTGTTTTTGTTGGCGAGCTATTAGAATACATTAAATTCGAAAACAATACACATTCCGAAAATGCTGTTAATTATCAATCCTCTAACTTAATGATTGAAATTAATTCAACCGATGCTGAAACACTGCAACAAATAAAAGGTATAGGACCAGTTTATGCAAATCGAATCATTAAATATCGAGATAAACTTGGAGGTTTTGTTAATATTGAACAATTAAAAGAAATATACGGCATTAACGACGAATTATTCGAACAATTAAAAATCCATATAATCATTAATCCTGATTTAATTCATAAAATAAATATAAATACGGCAGACTATAAAACTTTAATAAGTCATCCATATATAGATGAAAAGCACACTAAAATTATTTTAAATTTCAGAGAATTTGCCGGCAAAATAAATTCATTTGATGAACTTTTAAAGCAAAAAGCCATCGAAAAAGAATTTTATGAAAAATTATTACCTTATATAAGTGTAGAATGAACAAAAAAATTTCAAAAGCAACTATCAGCCTGATAAATTCACTTAGGTATCCAAAATACAGGAATAAGCATAATCTTTTTATAGCAGAAGGTCAAAAGATAATTACAGAAATTCTTATATCTGATTATAAGATAAACTCAATCATTTTTAATTTATCTAAAACCGAACCAGCAGAATATCGCGGGATAAAAACTTTCACCTGTACTGATGATGAAATGAAAAAAATTTCAAATCTTAAAAATCCTCCCCCTGTTCTGGCTTTAGTGAATCTACCCATCAAAGAACTTAACATAAACCAACTCAAAAATGATCTTTGTATCGCAGTTGAAGACATACAAGATCCCGGAAATTTAGGAACATTGGTCAGAATCTGTGATTGGTTTGGCATTAAAAATATTATTTGTTCAAAAAATTCTGTTGACATTTATAATCCTAAAACAATCCAGGCTACAATGGGATCATTTGTTAGGGTTAATGTTTTCTATGAAGATTTCAATTTATTTTTATCAGAATATAAATCAAAAATCAAAAATCCTGTTTACGGGACCTTTCTGGATGGAGAAAATATTTACAAAACAGACCTGCCCAAATCTGCTCTGCTGTTATTGGGTAACGAAGGACATGGAATTTCAAAACAAACGGAGAGTTTTATTGATAAAAGACTTTTTATTCCACCTTTAGATAAACATGGAAATCATGCAGAATCATTAAACATTTCAGTTGCTGCTGGAATTATTTGCAGTGAGTTTAGAAGAAAATTTATATAATCAAGGCTTTTTATAGTTTCACAAAAACTACTTTTACATATCATTGTAATTTTAAACCAAATCCAAAAAAATCTTATTCTGCCAGTATTACAAGAAGTTCAAATCATTATCAACACATTTAAAAAATTAATGATATAAAAACAATTTACATCCATAAAAATTTACTTGTTAATCAAAACTTTAAAATTATTACTATTTAATAGTAGATTTTAAACAATATTCTTATAAAATCTAAAATTCTCAACATAAAAAAAAGGCCGTGAAAACTCACGACCTTTCGGAAATGTTTTATTTGTTATTACAATAAATGATAAGACACTGCTACTCCAACAGTAACAACAGAAGCCATAGTCATAAGTTTAATCAAAATGTTTAGACTTGGTCCTGAAGTATCTTTAAACGGGTCACCAACAGTATCACCAATTACTGTAGCTTTGTGAGCATCAGAACCTTTACCTCCGAAATTACCTTCTTCAATATATTTTTTGGCATTATCCCATGCTCCACCGGCGTTAGCCATAAAAATAGCCAGTGCAAAACCGCTGGAAATGGTTCCAATAAGTAATCCGGTTACACCTGCAACTCCGAATATTAAACCTACTAGTACAGGAATTATTAAGGCAAGTAATGATGGTAATAACATTTCTTTCTGAGCACCTTTGGTAGATATTTCAACACAACGAGCATAGTCAGGTTCGGCTTTTCCTTCAAGTATTCCTGCAATTTCTCTGAATTGACGACGAACTTCATCAACCATTTTTTGTGCTGCTCTACCTACGGCATTCATTGTCATACCGCTAAATAAGAATACAGATAAAACTCCGATAAATATACCGACAATTACCATCGGATTCATTAAATGAATTTCATAATGGTGTACAAAATCAATAAATGCGGCATCTTTAGCAGGGACACCGTTAATTAATGTGTCAGGTTGGTGCAATATCTTAACAAACATCATTCGTACTTCTTCAAAATATGATGCTAATAATGCTAATGCAGTAAGAGCAGCAGAACCTATTGCAAAACCTTTTCCGGTTGCTGCAGTTGTATTTCCAAGAGAGTCTAAAGCATCAGTACGTTTACGTACTTCCGGACCAAGATGTGCCATTTCAGCATTACCACCAGCATTATCAGCTATAGGACCGTAAGCATCTGTTGCCAAAGTTATTCCCAATGTTGACAACATCCCCACAGCTGAGATAGCAATTCCGTAGAGACCATAATTCAAATTTGCAAAATCAAAATGAAAGTTAGTAGCAAAACCATAAGCTAAAGTGATGGCAACAGCTATTATCATTAAAGGAACGGCTGCAGAGACTAATCCAACACCAACACCACTGATAATTACAGTTGCGGGACCTGTGGTTCCGGCTTTAGATATTTTTCTTGTAGGACTGTATGCTGATGCTGTAAAATATTCGGTTGATTGGCCAATTCCAATACCTGCCAATAATCCAATTACAATTGCCCCCCAAATTCCTATATAATTAGGAATATCTAAAGCGTACAATATTAAAAACGAAGCAATAATAATTAATACACCAGAAATATTAACTCCGAAACCAAGAGATTTAAGTAACTGTTTCATTGTAGCACCTTCTTTTGTGCGAACAAAGAAAATTCCAACTAAAGATAAAATTGTTCCTGCAGCAGCAATTAACATTGGAGCTAAAACTGCATTAGTTTGAATCTTCGGTTCTGCATTCATAAAAGCGGCAGCGCCTAAAAGAGCAGTTGATAGTATTGAAGCTGCAAAAGATTCAAACAAATCTGCTCCCATACCGGCAACATCACCAACATTATCACCAACATTATCAGCAATAGTGGCAGGATTACGCGGGTCATCTTCAGGAATTCCTGCTTCAACTTTACCAACCAAATCAGCACCAACGTCGGCAGCTTTTGTATAAATACCTCCGCCAACACGTGCAAATAATGCTTGTGTAGAAGCTCCCATACCAAAGGTTAACATTACTGCAGTGATGGTCATTAAACGATAACCGCCGTCCATTTCAGGAATAAAATGATTCAAAATAGTAAACCATATTGAAATATCGAGCAGTACTAACCCAACTACAACTAAGCCCATAACAGCTCCACTGCGAAATGCTAATTTTAATCCTGAATCCAATGAGTTACGACAAGCATTTGCTACTCTTGCTGAAGCCATTGTAGCAGCTTTCATTCCAAAAAAACCTGCTAAACCTGAGAAGAAACCTCCCGTAATAAAAGCAAAAGGCACCCATTGATTCTGAACTCCCAACCCATAAGCCAAAATACTAAATATCACAGTAATAATTATAAAAACAATTCCCACAATTTTATACTGTTGTCTCAAATAAGCCCCTGCACCTTTTCTTACATGCGATGCAATTTTTCGCATTGTTTCGTTTCCTTCATCCTCTTTAATCATTTTCTTGTAAAAGTACCATGAAAATCCTAAGGCAGTAAATGCTGCAAATGGTACAAACCAAAAAATCAATGGTAGATTTGACATAGATTTTACCTCCTAATTTTAGTTTATAATCAGTTTGTATTTATTTTCCTGTTTCACCGTGCAAAAATCTAAAAATTTTTCCATTTAAAAAAATTTTATTGAATTATTTGTGTTTTTCGTATTTTCCTGAACGAAACTTATAACAATTTTTAACTATTTTTGTTTTTATAAAAATGTCATTTTATGAAATTAACTATCCAGATAATTCTTTTTATCCTGATTATTTTCTCCGGCTCTTATGCTTTTAATCAGAATTCCGATTTAAAACATGAAACTCCCGTGGATTTTACTCTTACCGACACCGATGGTAATACTGTTAACCTTTTTACTGAATTGCAAAATGGTAAAACCGTACTGCTATTTTTCTTTTCTACAAGTTGTATTCATTGTGATCATGCTGCACCAATTGTTGATTCCATATACAAACAATTCGGAAGCGGAACTCAAAATTTATTAGTATGGGGAATTGCCTACCAACACGCTAATATAGAAATGATTCTAGACTTTAAATCCAGAACTGGAATAGAATTTCCGTGTTTTCCTACCGGCCATGCAGACGATGTTTTTAGCTTTTACAATATTGAATATACTCCACAAATAAAAATTATTTGCAATGACGAGGTCTCTCCTACCATACCTCAAAATGAAATTATAGAAAATTTAAGTTATTGCTTCAATCCCACCTCAATAAATAAATCTGAATACAACAATACACCATTTAGCTTAAACGAAAATAATCGGATTACAATTTATAACAATGACAAAAAAATTACTTTCTACAGAGTAATCAGTGTAGATGGGTTAATTTTAGACCAAAAACAAATCTCAGAAAACTACCTTGACCTAAGCTTGCAAGATTATAAAAATTTATTGATTCTTCAATTATTTTATAATAATTCACAAGTTAAAAGTTACAAAATTTTGAATATTTCAAAATGAAAAAAGAACTGCTGTTTAAATTCTTGATTTCAATACTAATAAGTGTTAAGGTAATTTTTATTATTTCTTGTGAAACTATTTATAATTATGATTTGAGTATTACCGGTGTTGATTCTTTGCCTGCAACGAAATCTTGTTTACAAAAATATATACCAAAATCCATAGATGTTCTGGCAGGAAAACAAGAAAAAGAACTTCGCCGAATAGCATTTGAACTTGATACCTACAAAAACGAAATACTCGACAGCCTCGAAGCCGACTCCATAATAACCGATACTGGAGTGATTCTTAAATTTACAATTATCGCACTCGACCCTTATGACCAAATAACAGAATTCCCCGTTGAAAAAAATTATCACAGATAATTGATTTTCACTTTTTAATCATATCTTTGTTTGAATTCTTATTGTTTATGAAAAAAAAGATTTTACTAATTGATACTGTACATAAAGTATTAATAGAAAAATTATCCAACTTTGGATTTGAATTGCACGAAGCCTACAGTCTCTCACGTAATCAAATTTTATCTATCATCGAAAATTATGAAGGCGTAATTATCCGCAGCAGAATCACTATTGATAAAGAAATTATTGATGCTGCAACAAGCCTGAAGTTTATCGGACGTGTTGGTGCCGGAATGGAAAGTATTGATACAGAATACTGTCAGAAAAAAAATATTATATGCCTTAATTCCCCCGAAGGAAATAGAGATGCTGTAGGAGAACACTGTTTGGGAATGTTATTAAGTCTAATTAATAATATCAATAAAGCAGATTTCGAAGTAAAAAACGGTATCTGGAAAAGAGAAGAAAACCGAGGCAGAGAACTGGGAAATATGTGTGTGGGAATAATCGGATATGGTAATATGGGCAGCAGTTTCGCAAAAAAAATTTCTGGAATAGGCTGCAAAGTGATTTCGTATGATAAATACAAAAAAAATTACTCCGACAACTTTACTACAGAAGTAGATTTAAATGAAATATTTCAACAAGCCGATGTCGTGAGTTTACATGTCCCATTGACAAACGAAACAAAATATCTAGTCAACGAAAATTTCATAAATAGTTTTAAAAAGAATATCTATTTGATTAACTCAGCTCGCGGTCCTGTTGTGAATACTCACGACCTTTGCAATGCATTAAAAAAAGGGAAGATACTCGGGGTCGCTCTTGATGTTTTTGAATACGAAGAAAGTTCTTTTGAATCTACAAAAAATTTGTTAGAAATTGAGGATTTTAGATTTTTGGCTTCATCTTCAAATGTTATTTTGACGCCTCACATTGCAGGTTGGACTGTGGAATCAAAATTAAAACTTGCTGAAGTACTTGCAGATAAAATTTTAAAAATATACAGCAATGATTAACGAAAACGATATTAAATCTGACAGCTTACTGAAAATTGCAGGAATTATGGCTATTGCAGCCCGAACTGCTCCAAAAGGAAGAGGAATCAGCAATCTGGAAATAAAAATTGCCTCCGGTGAAGACCTCGAAATACTGGCTAATAAAATGACAGAAATTTCCAAACAGCACAACCTGGCATTCTTTGAAAGAGATGCTAAAAACATTCGTAATTCCACTGCCGTAGTATTGTTAGGAGTTAAACTTAATAGTCTCGGATTAAAATATTGCGGATTATGCGGCTTTGAAAATTGTGATACAAAATCCCAAAATCAAAACTTTCCTTGCACTTTCAACAATATCGAACTTGGCATTGCAATTGGTTCTGCTGTTTCTGTTGCAGCTATGCACCACGTTGATAACAGAATTATGTACACTGCAGGGATGGCTGCACGCGAACTGAAAATTTTCGATGATGAATACAAAATTATTATGGGAATAGCTATTTCTGCTGAAAGCAAAAACATTTATTTCGACAGAACATAAGGCTTAATTTTTGCAATTTAACAAATATGAAAATTTATCTTTTACACATATTTCTATTACTGTCCATTTTAGTTCCTGCCCAAAAATTTAAGGAAATAAAAAGCAATCCTGATTATATTTGGGGCGAAGCCTCGGATAAACACCTGGATAAAGCCGACATTGCTGCCTTGAATATGCTGGTCAACCAAATATCTTCGCGTATTAAGTCAAATTTTACTTATGCCATTGTAGAATCAGGCAGTGATTTAAAAGAGTATAGCGAACTTGTAATTAATACCTACTCCGATATCTACCTGCAAAACACCAAACGACTAATCGAGAAAAAGAAAAATAAATATACTGTTCTAAGATATATTGACCGCACAAGCTTGAATAAAATGTTCGAAAACCGAAAAGATAAAATTCTTGACTATGCTAAGCTTGGAATTCTCGCCGAAAAAGACCTGCGAATTGGTGACGCAATAAGATATTACTATTGGAGTATTTCTCTTTTAAAATCTCATCCGGATTTTAATACCATTAAAATCAGACTTGATGCAAATAACGAATTTACACTTATTACATTTCTGCAAAATAAATTGAACGAAATTTTTAATAATATTGATGTTAAAATTATTGATGCCATAATTAATAAAGACCAAACAACTTATATTCTTGAGTTTAAATATTCAGGTCAAAAAGTTCAGAATCTCGATTACACTTATTGGATTGGAAATTCATTTTCAAATTTATATTCCGTAAAAGATGGATTAGGAGCTGTAGAATTTTTTCACGGGCAGGCCAAAGATTTATCTAAAATTCAACTTAAAATTGAGTTTTCTTATTCCGACAGAAGCAATTTAGATCCCGAAGTAAAAGCAATACTGGAAACTCCGGCAGCTGTTAAAATAAAACAAGCTGAAAAAAGTATTGAAATAAAAGACTTTAATAATTCAGAGATTAATTCCATTTCTACTCAAATACAAAATGTTGATTCCAATAATGAAATGATTTTTTCTTCAATTTCAAATATAAATCAATGTATTATAAACAAAGATTTTAAGGCAGTTAATCAATATTTTTCTGAAACCGGAGCTAAGTATTTTAATAAACTTATTCAATACGGAAATGCAACTCTATTATCAAACAATACTTCGCCGCAGGTAATTCGTTTTGGTTCTTACACAATGGTTAGGTCTTTCCCAATGCTTTTCAGCTTTTCGAACGGCAAAAAAAAGTTTGTTGAAGATATTGTCTATATTTTTGACGAGAACGGTAAAATTGTAAATGTAAATTTTGCTTTGAATGAATCTACAATAAACTCCATACTCAATAAAAGTGAACAATTCGCAGATATAGAAGAAAAATATTTTCTGATAAACTTACTGGAAACCTATAAAACAGCCTACTCTGTTGAAAATCTCGATTTTATAAAAAAATTCTTTTCCGATGATGCCTTGATTATTGTAGGGACAGTGCTTAAATACAAAGAGCCGATAGACTATATGTATAAAAGTCTTGAAACTCAAAATGTTAAATACACCAAATATACTAAAGCTGAATATCTGAGGCATCTTGAACGTGTATTTAACACAAACGAATACATAAATCTGCAATTCGAAGAATGCACTATAAAAAGGAGCAACAGAAATAATAAAATTTTTGGGATTCAATTAGCTCAGAACTATTATTCAACAAATTATTCGGATAAGGGATATTTATTTTTAATGATAGATTTAAACGACCTTAATAATCCGGTAATTTATGTTAGAACCTGGCAGCCCGAAAAAAATCCCGATGGAAGCATCATTGGACTTGAACATTTTTCAATTAACTGATTTATGAAGCACGAAACTAATCTATTAAAAATGCGTTCGGAGTATCACACTCCGGTAAAGTATTTTTTACCTGTAGGAGATTCCGAAATATTTATGAACGAACTGATTGGAAAAAAAATCGAAATAGATTACTTGAATCAGATTAATTGTATTAAATGTAATGCTATAACACAGAAAAGTTTTCATCAAGGATATTGTTATTCCTGTTATATAAGTGTTCCTGAATGTGATACCGGAGTTTTACGTCCTGAAACAGATATGTCGCATCTTGGAATAAGCAGAGACTTAGAATGGTCTAAAAAATACTCTCTCATCAATCATTATGTATATCTGGCAATTACCGGTGATCTTAAAGTTGGTGTAACGAGATTTAATCAAATTCCAAACAGGTGGATTGATCAGGGAGCAATTGCAGCAATAAAAATATGTAAAACTCCATATAGACAGCTTGCAGGTACTATCGAAGTTGAGTTAAAAAAACATCTAAGCGATAAAACAAATGTAAACAAGATGTTAAAGACCAAATCCCACAATATTGACCTCATTAGCGAAAAACAAAAATACACTTCTCTTCTTCCTGATGAATTAAAAAAATATATAACTACCGACGATACTATCACTAATATTAGTTATCCTTACAATTATCAATTTGATAATTTTTCGAATTTTGTTTTTAGTAACAAGCAAAATCAAATTAGCGGTATTTTAATGGGTATGAAAGGACAATACCTCATTTTTAATAATGGTATTATTTTTAATGTACGAGCTCATTCGGGTTATTTAATTTCTTTGAATTACTAAGATGGAAGAAAAAGAATTGAAAAAAATAATTTCGAGATTAAGAAAAATTTGCAGTATATCAGAAAAATGTAGAGCCGATGTTTATAATTATTTACAAAAATCTGAATGCACCGAAGATGAAAAAGATATGATTATAGAAATTTTAGAACAAGAAAATTTCATATCCGAAAGCCGATATGTTGAGGCTTTTGTTAATGATAAAATAAAATTCAATAAATGGGGAAAACTAAAAATTCGTTATTTTCTTGAACAAAAAGGTGTTTCAGAGAAACTAATAAACTCGACTTTAAATAATATGGACGAAAACTTTTATGAAGAGACTTTAAAAAGTGTTATTACATCAAAAGTAAAAAGCTTAAAAAAAGAACCTCCTGAAAAAATATATCAGAAAGTATTTAAGTTTGCTCAGTCAAGGGGTTTTGAAAATGATTTGATTTATAGAGTTTTACAAAGTATTTTGAGATAAGCCTCTTAAACACTATCTTTGCAAAAAAAATTTGATATGGTAAGTATCGAAAAAATAAAAGATTTAAAAAAGCGAGGTGACGCTTTGAGGAGGTTTCTTTGACATTGATAAAAAGAGAGAAATTATTGCTGAAAAAACAAAATTAACAGAATCCCCGGAATTTTGGGACGATCCTGATAATGCACAAAAATTACTTAAAGAAATTAGTTCTTTAAAATCCTGGGTAAATTGGTATGATGAACTTAATCAAAAACTCGAAGATTTAGAGATATTATTTGATTTTTACAAAGCTGAAGAAATTTCGGAATCGGAACTAGAAGCGGAATACAATAAGGTAGAATCTGCTGTGGAGGAGCTTGAGCTCAAAAATATGCTTCGTAACGAAGAAGATAAAATGGATGCGGTCCTAACCATAAATGCAGGAGCCGGTGGTACCGAAAGCAACGATTGGGCGGAGATGCTGGAAAGAATGTATATTCGTTATGCAGAAGACAATAATTACAAAGTTCAAATAATGGACAGGCAAGAAGGTGATACTGTTGGCATTAAATCCTGCACTATGACTATTTCCGGCGAATTTACCTATGGTTACCTGAAGGGAGAAACAGGAGTTCATCGTTTGGTAAGGTTATCACCTTTTGATGCTGCACACAAAAGACACACTTCCTTTGCTTCGGTTTTTGTATTTCCTTTGGTTGATGAATCCATAAATATTGAAATAAATCCTGCAGACATTGAGTGGGAAACCTATCGAAGCAGTGGTGCCGGTGGTCAAAATGTAAATAAAGTAGAAACAGCAGTTAGACTACGTCATATCCCAACAGGAATTATTATTGAAAACAGTGAAACCCGTTCACAGTTAAAAAACAAAGAAAACGCATTAAGACTGTTAAAGTCAAGACTTTACGAATTAGAACTCAGAAAACTTCAAGAAGAGAAAAATAAACTTGAAAGTCAAAAAATGAAAATTGAATGGGGATCTCAAATAAGAAACTACGTTTTACATCCATATAAGCTCGTAAAAGATTTGCGTACCGGTTACGAAACAGGAAACACTCAAGCGGTTTTAGACGGGAAAATCCATGATTTCATAAAAGCTTATTTAATGCAATTTGGGGGAAAGTAATCAAGGATTTTTGAATTTAAAAATTTAGAATAAAAAAGAGACTGCCTTTTTGGGACAGTCTCTTTAAAAATTTGGCGGCGACCTACTCTCCCGCTGAACGCAGTACCATCGGCGCTGATGAGCTTAACTTCCGAGTTCGGAATGGGATCGGGTGGAACCTCATCGCTATAGC
>CALJNE010000014.1 GCA_937982115.1 uncultured Bacteroidales bacterium
CAATGAAAACTTCCTTTTTGTGAAGATAATGCAAACTTGTTCCTGTGCTGGGGATAAAAGTACGCCCGCAATCTAAGCATTTAAATCTCTGCGTAAACTTATACTTGCTGTGCTTAATAAACCTTTTACTTTTACAATGCGTACAAGAATTTACTTTTAACTTTTTGGAGTAAATTTCAAGTAGCTCGGGACTAATATTTTGAAAATCTTTTTTCATCAAAAAGCAAAATTTTCAGTGCAAATATAATGAAAAATTTAACAACATTATTTTGAATATGAATAACAGAAATTTTATAAATTCAAACCCTGTGTAAAAATTTTTCAGTTATTATTTAACAATATTATTTTGAATAAGAACCTCGACACATTTGAATCTCACATCCAATAATTACTTTTCCCTTAAAATTTTCACCTAATTTTCAACAACAAAATTTTGAATATGAACATTAAATCAAAAAAAAATTTATCTACCTTCACATTCCTTGAAATACATCCTCCCTGCCTCATTATTCTTCATTGACGCAGCTCTTCTCCACGCGTAGCACGCCTTTTCCTTAAAATTCATGTTAAAATAACAATCCCCTGTCTTTTTCCATATTTCCGCATCGTATGGATCTATATCCAGCGACATCGTAAAATCTTTCAAGGCAAAATCCCAAATACTTAGGCTATAGTAAATATTTGCTCTCAGATTAAAATATTCTGTTTTGGAAGTATTTATATTTAGAAGTTCATTTGCAACAATCAAAGCATTTTTATAATCTTCTTTTGCTTCCAGAATTTGTGCTTTTAGAAACAGTGCATTTTCATTTTTAGGAAAACATTTAATAAATATATTTATAAAGTTTAAGGCTTTTGAATATTCTTTAGTTTTATAATTTATTTCGGCATAGTCATATAGGTGTATTGAATTATATTTATCAATTTTCAACAATTGTTCCTTGGTTTTAAGTGCATTTTGAAAGTCATTAAGGTGGAACTCTATTTCATACTTTAGCATAAGTGCCGGTATGTAATTTTTCTTTATTGAAAGGGATTGATTGATTTGTTTGTAAGCAGAAGAAAACTCGTTTTTTTGATAATCTATTAAAGATAATTGATAAAATTTTAGATATTGATAAGAGCCGAAATTCTCGGACAGCAGTTTTTTTGCATCATCGTAATTGCCTGTATTGATAAGATATTCTGATTCAAAGAGTTTTTCGTAATAATTGTTATATCTGATATTTTGCCAAAAATTTCTCCATTCAGAAGTTCTCGATATTTGTTCGAAACAGTTTTCTCTGATAATTTGAGAATAAGGTAAAGGATCTTTCAACTCAAAATATTTTTTCAAATATTCAACACTCTCATCTGCAAATGATAAACAAGCATAAATTTTAGCAAGTTTAAAATTTGATGATGCAGGATTGGTTTTAATTAGTTGTTTGGACAAATTTATAGCTTCGGAATAGTTTGATTGCGAAATTAAAATTTCAATTTTAAATTCAATACACCTATCATCAGAACAATCATTTAGTATTAAAAAAGCCGAATCGAGTAGATTTCGAGACAAATAATATTCCGCTTTATAATAGTTAACAGGTAAATTAAAATCTTGCGCCTGTAAATTTATAATTGCAGTAAAAAAGAAAACAATATTTAATATTTTTTTGTAAAACATACTATTTATTCTTGCACAGGTATTTTGGGTTCTCCATTAAAAACATGAACAAAACCAACAAGATGTCGTACTTCTTCACCTGTTAATCTTTGTTCATAAACATCACAAACATAAAAATAAACACCATCACTAACTTTTTTTCCTGTTTTAAAATCTCTGCCGTCCCACATTATATCAGGATTTGTAGTTTCGTACATTAATAATCCCCATCTGTTGAAAATTTGTATATTAATTTTTGTTACGAAATAATATGGATCGATAGGACGAAAATAATCGTTTATCCCGTCATTATTGGGGGTAAAAACATTTGGCAATCGGTAAAATGTACAATTATCAACACAAACTCTGTTTGAATTAGCACTTTCGTTATTAAACGAATCAACTGCTGTCATATAATAGCATCCTGCCATACTAAATTGCGGAAAATGTTTATATTCAAAAACATCCGCCGGAAAAGCTGCAATTAACTCTGAAGTTCCATCTAAAAAAGGAGTATAGAACAATTTAAAAGATTTAACATCATTATTACAAGTGTCGTGATATTGCCAGGTTACATAATTAAAAACCGAATCGCAAAAAGATTCAACAGATATTACAGGCGGACATGGAGGAGTTGTATCAATTGCTTCCGCACAATTGATTTGAGATAGATTATATATTGGGTTAATTATTCCTTCTATTGAATATCCGCCTTTAGAACGAACAAAATAACAATACTCTTTACCGTTTATCAAGCCTCCGTCAATATATTTTAGATTAGTTATTGTTGTGAGGGAGTCAAAATCGCTTATTGTTTCGTTGTATTTATAAATTGTATATTCATAATTTATCCAGGGAGTATTTTTATTAATTACTAATTCTAAAGCATTTTCCATCTGGTTTATTTCCACAAAAACTGAAGAGGCAATGTGAGGAGATCCAATAAGGAATCTGTTACCTGGAGTATTGTTATAAAATTCCACTTTGTACGAATACGGATAATCTTTTGTGTTAATTCCATTATCAATCCAGATTGTATCGTTTATATCATCAGTTACATAAACCTGCTGAAGATTTTCCCCAAAATAACCTTCTGCCCGATAAACGACATATTGATATGGTCCAAGAGCTGTCCCAATATCAATTTCTGTTGGTTTTGACCAGGCAACATAGATACTGCCTGTTTGAGTGTCAGTTGATAATACACTTACGTTGGTAATTGTCGGAATTCCGCGTTGTAATATGGCACAAACCTCATTACTGACATAAGATTCAGCTCCATCTGCAAAAACAGCTGTAACCAGATAACAATATTCATGTCCCTGAGAAACACTTTTATCTGTAAATTCAAGAACCGAACGTCCCTGAACAAATCTGATTTTTGTATATCCCAATTCAGGAGGAACACCAACCTGACAAAATTCAGGGACAAAACCACTTGGTAAAATTTTACGATAAATATTATACCCGGTAATATTTGGACAATAATGAATATCCCAACTTAATGATATTTCAATGGTATTAGCTGTAGATGATAAATTCTTTACTGGTGGAGCAACAACGGTAATTCCAACACTTTTAATATCAACCAGACTTATTGGCGTAGAATTATCTTCGGCTTTAAAATTAACGGTGTAGGGTTGCTTGCGAACAAAATCACATGAAGTTTGCCATGTAAAAATTCCTTCGGCATAACCTGGATTATTAACGGTTTGTTCAAATAGAGCAACAGATCCTGACATAACAAAAGGAGCTCCGGCAGCACTTAATGTTATAAGGTCGTTATCCTGATCGGTAGCCGTAATTTTAAATGTTAATAAAGAATCTGCTTCGACACATATTTGCTCTACTACAATAATTACAGGGGGTTTATTATTGGTTTCGTAAACCTCTATTTGCATGTCTCTTACTATTTCGCCAATTTTAATATTATTTCTCCATTCTTCTATCAACATAGCCACATTATAAATGCCCGCTCTTATTGGGGCATCCCACACCAAATCTCCGGTTACTTCATCAACGTAAAAAGTATTTGAAGCCTCAGGGAAAGTGTATCCGGCTATTGGCTGTCCATTCTCGGCTCTGCAAACAGTAAGTTTATATGAAAGACTATCTCCGTCGGGGTCGTAAGCTCCGGGATTATGAACAAATTTTCTACCTACGGCAGCTTTATCTATGGGAGGTTGGGTAAGTATTGGCGTGTTATTTGAACCTAACTGCGGATTTATCATTAGTGTAGTTGAAATACTAAAAACAGTATTTACCGAATTAGGAATATTGCTGACGCCTAAATTTCTGTTAGGGTCCTCAACTACTAATACATAAATGCCAGGTCCCGGATATTTATGTACTCCTACATACTTATTTCGTTTATAATAATCCGGGAGAAAAACTTCTTCAACACGATTTAAAGTGCTTGTTGTATTATCTCCCCAATTGATGTCGAGTTTTGGTCGATCTGCAGTCCATCCCGGACCTGTAGCTGTGTAAGTTATAATTGTTACCTCAAATGTCAGGTCTGAAATCTGACGATAGGTTATCTCCCCTGCCCTATTATGTGTACCAAAAACATAATGGGATAAAAATAAAAAAACATATATGATAACCCGACATTTCTTCATATCAACAAAATTACTATGAAAAACAATGTTGCGAAAAAAAAGTTGTTAAAATTATACTTTTATTCATCCATTAAAATCTAATTTGTGTATTTGACTTAAAATTTCGTAACCAATATTGCACCTAAGGCATCTTCGATTATCACAATAATTCTTTTTTAAGTTAATAAGAGCCTGTGATTCATAAGCATTTTCTGCAAAAATATTGAGTTTTTCCCATTCTCTTATAATCCTGTTATTTTCAGGTTTTATACTCTTTAACCAATCAAGTATTACCTCAGGATCATAATTCGGATTATAATATTTTTGCCATAAAAACATCATTGGTATCACTGTATTAATAAATACGGAATTTACAGCTTCATTTCCTAATTTGTATTTAACGTTTTCAGAAACCTTACCAGGGATATAATGATTTTTCCAATAATCAGAAACTTCAAACTTAAAGAAATTTCTTATTTCATTAACATTTATTTCTTTTTTAGAAATTAAATGGACAAATCTGTCGAACTCCGACATTACTGATGCAAATTGAGCAATACGCATATAAGCATTGCCCGAAGGTCTTACTTTCGAGTGTTTCCAATTCGATGAATTGATGGGAAAAATATTAAACTTCCGAACTAGAAAATCATAATTCTTCTTTAACTCTATTACATAATTATCTATAATAGCATCCTCAAGCAAACCGGATTGTCCAAAAAATAAAGCTTCCAGAAAATTTTTATTACCTGCATAATGTCTTACTATATTCAATGGAGTTATATATGCAAGATTATAAAATGCTTCTGAATTTATTCCAAATCCAAAACTTCTTGCCAGGCTTAAATAAACAATTTGCTCAAAATCTCCAGACCTTTGTTTTAAGATATCATCATAAAAAATAACTCTATCCTCCAGCCTTTCTATTGACATTTTGTCAAACCATAACTTTGATTTAAAATCATCAACAAGCGAAATGTATTCAGCACATGGAATGCTATTGTCATTTAGTTTAAACTCGGCATATTTATTAAATAGCAAATGTGAGAATTTTATTTCCCAGGTTGGCAATTCTCTATTGTTAACGTAAACTTTTCTGTTGTCATTAAACACAACATGTAGTATCACGTTATTATATGCCTTATCCGTTTCGTGGCCATGTTTATACCATTCCGAAGAATTTACATGAATTTCAACATTCCCCACAAGGACAGTATCATCAATTTTGATTTTTGCATTAAAAAAATCAGGACCTGAATCTTTATTATAAATTCCAGTATCAATGATTTCAATGTTCTGTCCTGTAGTCAGATAACAGGAATTCTTGTCCCAGAGCTTAAAACGGTAAACAAAATGTAAAAATTCTTCGTTCATTTTTTTATAATTGTATTTTTGTAAAAATAATGATAAAAAATTTATTTTGTTAATTATGAAATCAAAAAAGCTAATAAAAGCGGAAGAAATTTTCAACGGGATTTCTCATGGAATTGGAATATTGATATCAATATCTGCTCTTGTTTTATTAGTTGTATTTTCAGCGATAAGGCAAGAAACTCTTAAAGTAATAAGTTTTACCATTTTCGGAGCTTCTATGATTGCAATGTTTGTGTCATCTACTTTGTTTCATTCTGTTAAAAACTTAAGGGCAAAATCAAAACTCAATAAGCTCGACCATAGCACAATATACTTACTCATTGCCGGAACATATACTCCTGTGAGTCTTGTTGCTCTTGGTGGAAATATTGGATGGATAGTTTTTTCTATAATTTGGTTTTTAGCACTTTCCGGTATCATTTACAAGGTGTTTTTTTATAAAGGAGGTAAACTTGAAAGGACTATTTCGGCATTTGTTTATCTTGGAATGGCTTCAATTGTTATTTTTGTTATTGTTCCACTTATTCAAAATACAAATGGCAAAACATTATGGTTTTTACTTGCCGGATGTTTAAGCTATGCCTCAGGAATAGTTTTTTATTTGATAAAAAAGATTCCTTTTGGTCACGGAATATGGCATTTAAGTATTTTAGGAGGAAGTATATGTCATTTTTTTGCTTTTCTATACCTGATATAATAAAATAAAAAAGCCGGATAAACCGGCTTTTAGAATATTTAATCTAATTTCTAGATAGCTGTATAAGTAAGATTTCTAAAATATCTTTCACCTTCTTGAATGAATTCGACGGATGGATTACCAAGATAAGTTTTTTCCAATCTTGAATTGTCAGCTTGAATTTGGTCTGTTTGAAAATCTACCGGAGTTATATCAACTCTTGCTACATTAAATTTCACAGCAGGAAGTTGAATTGTATAGGTACCATCAACAACTGTAGCTTCATATTGCAAAATTTGGTAGGTATATCCTGCTATTTGAGTTTGTACTAAATCGCGAGAGTCAATACGGAAGATAATTTTTGTTCCGTTTGGAACTGATTCTAATCCGGCAGTTGAAAGATTTAATTCAGCTTTCACTGTACCGGAGAGAGTTACCATTTTTAAAGGTTCTGTCTGGTAATCTTCTTCTTTACAACCTGTGAACACTAATAACATGCCGATTGCGGCTACCATCATAATTGAAATAATATTTTTCATGGTCTTAAATTTTAAATTATTACTAAATTATTTTACTAATTAAAAATGAAACATAATAAACATTGAACCTGAAGTAAAGTTATCAATGCCAATAAAACTGTCAACAGCGCGTTTTGTTGTTACAACTTCACGTTCTGTACCTGTCCATCGTTCAATTGTTTGATAACCCCCATCTCTTGAAAGGTTAAATCCAAGTCCCATTTCACCGCCAATTGAAATTTTTGGAGCAAAGAAATATTCTACCCCTATCAATCCACGAACAGTGAGTCCTAAATCAAGATTATTGTACTGTTTAAGTAATCTTTGAGATCCTGTTCTTTGGAGACCGCCAGCAAAATCCCAGTATGCAGGTGACTGGTACTCAGTTGTCATTTGATTTCCATAAACATACTTATCTGTCCATGCAGAATAGTTTATAAAAGCACCTCCGCCAAAATAACCCTGAACACGACCTTTACCGCGATACATCAAATAATCAGCACCCAATCCAATATTAGTTGAATTAAAAATGTTTTTATCAGTTACTTGTACCAATGGATCTGGCACTTCTTGGTTTGCGGTAACAAACTCTTGATCAATCCAATTAGTATAACCCAAACGCAATGCTCCACGAATGGCTACCTGATCTTCAAGATAATATTTAACGTAAATCACATTGTTTGCATACAATCCGTTTATAAAGCCAAAAGCGGCATTATTTCCCAAATTGTATCCGTTAAACATATCTCCAAAGAATCCCAGAATTGGCATAGCATCAATTCCAAGAGCCATTTCGCCTTGCTCGGGCAGTATTTTCTCTCCCCGTTTGGAAGTCATATCAACTTCCTGTGCAAAAATTCCTCCTACAAGAAATAAAGCACAAATTAAAACTGTAATTTTTTTCATAATCGAAAGGCTATTAATTAAACATTTTGTTATCATTGCAAATATAATGATTTTTTTTAAAACAATATTTTTTTCGATTATTTTTTTTATTTAGTTTAAAAAAACATTTAATTAGTTGAATAACAACTAATTGAATATAGAAAAAAAAACTGCCTTATGCGGCAGTTTTATCTTTTTGTCCAAACAAAATTATCTTTTATGTCTGGGTTCGTCTGAAACTGTTAATTTTTTTCTACCTTTTGCTCTTCTTGCAGCTAAAACTTTACGTCCTTCCGGTGTTGACATTCTTTCTCTGAAACCGTGTTTATTCCTTCTTTTTCTTATTGAAGGTTGAAAAGTCCTTTTCATCTCGTTTATATTTTATATTGTTACTCAAATTTTACGGACTGCAAAAATAGAACTTAATTTTATTACTTCAAAATTTTTTAGCAATTTTTATTTAAACAAATAAATAATTTTTTTTGTCTCAAAAAATTCATATTCAAATATTTCTTTTAGTTGATAAATTTTAACCCCCGAAAAATCTTTTATTTCTTCATAAAAATCTCCTCCTTTAAGATAAATTATCCCATTAGGGAAAAATCCTTCAATTGATTCTTTATCAATTAAGTTTTTGGTCATCTTATAAAACGCAGGAAATGCAGTAACTGCTCTACTAACAACAAAATTGCACTTAATATTGAGGTTTTCACATCTGTTATTAATAGGAAAAACATTTTCTAATTCCAATGTTTTTGCTATTTCGGTTACAACCGTAATTTTTTTTCCTATGCTGTCAACAGGATAAAAAATTACTTCAGGAAACATTATCGAAAGCGGGATAGCCGGGAATCCTCCTCCTGTACCAACATCAATAATACGTGTTCCGGCAGGAAAATTAAAAATTTTTGCAACAGAAAGAGAATGTAGAATGTGATTTATAAATAAATTTTGAATGTCTTTTCGACTTATACAATTTATTTTAGAGTTCCATTCAGGAAAAATTTCATTTAACTTTATAATTTTTTCTATCTGCTTATCTGTAATTTGAGGGAAATACTTTAATAAAATTTCACGCATCAATTTAAATTTTATCAGACTTGTTTTGAATCAAGGCTGCCAACAATTCTTTTGCTCTGAACAATTGAGCTTTTATAGTTCCCAAAGGCAAATTAAGAGCTTCGGCAATTTCTTCGTAAGACATTTCCTGGTAATATCTCATTTCAATAAGACGAGCATATCGTGGTTTGAGTGTTTTTACTATCTTTTTAATTTCTTCTGCCTTTTGTTCTTTAATAAGTAAATCTTCCGGAGTAACTCCTGATAATGAAAATTCTCCACTCTCTGGGTCATTCAAATCAATTCCAGAATTATTTATTTGTGGTCTAACTTTTTTCTTGCGTATAAAATCAATGCAATTGTTGATTGCTATTCTAAAAAGCCATGTACTAAAAGTATATGCCGGCGTATATTGATGTAAATTATTAAAAGCTTTGGCAAATGTCTCCATTGTTAAATCTTCCGCATCATTTTCATTGCCAACTTTTTTTAACAAAAGAAAAAATATTGAATCCTGGTAACGGTCGAGAAGCTCTCCAAAAGCCTTTTCTTCACCATGTAATGCACGGTGAACAATCTCAACATCTTGCTGAGCTTTAATTGAGAAGCTTCTCTTTTCCTGCATCTTAAAATTTAATTTTTAACTTCTTTAACAAAAATATTGATAAATAAAAAAACATTGCAAAGATATCAAATAATACAATACAAAAAAGATTGAATTTACAATTTAATCTTTTGCTAAGAATAATATTAATTACAGATATTATTAAATAATAAGCAAGTAAAATCATTAGAACTGTAGCCGTTGAATAGTAATCTGTCAATAAAATTATAGATGCATAAAAAATCCAGGCTGACAAAATATCACCGGAGCTTAATAATTTATTCTTAAAACTGTAAAAATCAGAAGTTGTAACGTGTCTAAGTTTTTGATTGATTAAATCCTTCCATTTTGTTTCAGGGATTGATATTGTCTTTGCTTGCGAATTTAATTCAATGGAAATTTCTGCCATTCCAGATGCTGAATTTATAAATAAATCATCATCTCCTGAACTAATATGCCGGTGATTTTCAAAACCGTTAACTTTATACCACAATGACTTTGTGTAAGCCAAATTTCTGCCTACCCCCATAAATGCATGTTTGCTTAACGCCGCGTTAAAATATAAAATTGCAATATAATATGTATCAAGCCTGATAAAACAATTCAGAAAGCCTTTTTCTTTTTTATAGTCGCCAAAACCTAAAACGACAGGTTCCTTGTCATTTATAAAATGCCTACCAATATATTTTAACCAAAAATTTGAAGCAGGTATGCAATCTGCATCGGTAAAAACTAATATTTCATTTTTACTTGATTCTATAGCCTTTGTTAAGGCTGTTTTTTTTCCATTATTAGATTTTAAGCAGATGTATTTGAGATTAGAATATTTTTGTTTTAATTCATCAATAAATTCCCGGGTATTATCTACTGAACCATCATCAACCAGGATAACTTCAAAATCAGGATAATCCTGTTCCAAAACTTTAATAAGATTTCTGCGTAAGTTGTTTTCTTCATTATAGGCGGCAATAATTACTGAAATTGGGTTATAAACTATTAGGTCCTTAGATTTTTTATTTTCATTAAAAAACTTCAATAGTTTTAACGGTAAAAAAACTTTGTAGAAAAATCGTATAGTTAATGATGCTAAAAAAAGTATAAGAGTTATATAATAAAAAACTGATATTTTTACGAAAATTTCCAAGTTACGAATTGTTTTCCTTTTGTTTTGCTTGGTTCCAGATTTTATCCATCTCTTCGAGAGTCATATTTTTCAAATCTTTACCTTTAGTAATAGTTTGTTCTTCGAGATAGTTAAATCTTCTTATAAATTTTTTATTTGTCAACTCCAGAGCATTTTCAGGATTTACTCCGTATAATCTTGCGGCGTTAATAACCGCAAAAAGCAAATCTCCAAATTCCTGCTCTATTTTTTGCGGATCGTTATTGTCAATTTCTTTTTTTAATTCAGTAAGTTCTTCATTAACTTTATCCCAAACTTGTTCTCTGTTAGTCCAATCAAAGCCCACTCCTCTTGCTTTGTCCTGAATTCTATAAGCTTTTATCATAGCAGGCATAGAATTTACTATTCCTCCGAGCACACGTTTTTTCTTTCCTTCTTTGAGCTTTAATCTTTCCCAATTTTCTTCAACATCCTTAGCCGTATCAACTTTTACATCACCAAAAATATGCGGATGCCTAAATATTAGTTTTTCGTTAATTCCTTTGATAACATCGTAAATATCGAATTTATTTTTTTCCTGACCGATTTTAGCATAAAAAACGATATGTAAAAGAATATCCCCCAATTCCTTTTTAATATTTTCATCATCATCTTCTAGGATAGCATCTGCTAATTCATAAACCTCTTCAATTGTCAAAGTTCTAAGGCTTTGGTTTGTCTGGATACTATCCCATGGGCACTTTTCTCTCAACACATCCATTATATCCAACAGTCGTTTGAATTCTTCTAATCTTTTGTCCATTATATTTTTTTGCAAAATTAAAATAAAAAGCAGGTGAAAGTAATAAATCACCTGCTCAAAATCATAAACAAATATTTTTAAACGAGACCAGCAAATCCCATAAAAGCGAGAGCCAAAATACCGGCAACTACCAATGCTGCAGGAGCTCCTTTCATACCGCTTGGTATAGGTAATTTTTCGAGTTGCTCTCTAATTCCGGCAAGAATAACCAAAGCTAGTGTAAATCCAAGTGCAGTTCCTATTGAAAACATAACACTTTCCAACAAATTATAATTCTTTTGAATTACCATTATAGCAACACCAAGTATAGCACAATTTGTTGTAATTAAGGGAAGAAAAACTCCCAATGCCTGATATAAAGATGGGCTTATTTTTTTTAGAATAATTTCAACCATTTGTACTAATGAAGCAATTACCAATATGTAAGCAATTGTTTGCATAAATACAATATTGAATTTCATTAAAATGTAATTCATAATAAGCCAGGTAACAATCGTAGCAAGGGTCATAACAAATAATACTGCTCCGCCCATACCTAAAGAAGTTTTAATTTTATTCGAAACTCCAAGGAAAGGGCAAATACCAAGAAATTGGGCTAATACAATGTTATTAACAAATATTGCGCTTATAATAATTATTACATATTCCATAATTCTTATATTTTAATTATTTATTGATTCTTTTCATAATAGCAATTAGATAAGCTAAGCCTAAAAATGCACCTGGAGCTAAAACAAAAACCAAAATCCCGTCGGTACTTATAAATTTATGTCCGAATAATGAATAGGCTCCTAATAATTCTCTCACTGATCCAAGCAATGTCAGTGCAAAAGTAAATCCCAATCCCATACCTAAACCATCAATTGCAGAAGACAAAATAGTATTCTTTGAAGCAAACGCTTCTGCTCTTCCTAAAACAATACAGTTTACAACAATTAAAGGAATGAATAATCCTAAAGATTTATATAAATCGGGAACATAGGCTGCCATTGATAAGTCAATAATTGTTACAAATGAAGCAATGATAACTATAAAAGCAGGAATGCGGACTTTATTTGGAATAAAGTTTTTGACTAATGAAATCACAACATTAGACCCAAGTAGCACAAATGTTGTTGCTAATCCCATTCCTAATCCATTAATGGCAGAAGTTGTCACACCTAAAGTTGGACACATTCCCAACACTAGAACAAATACCGGATTTTCTTTTATAAATCCTTTAGTGAAGTTTTTCCAATTATTCATTATTTGTTTCCTCCATCTTTAGGTTCAACATTATTTTCAATAGAATTCTGACCATTTGCTGATATATAATTCATATATGTATCATAAGCTCTCTTTAAAGCATCGCAATATGCACGAGAACTAATAGTAGCTGCTGTAATTGCATCAACATCACCTCCGTCTTTTTTTACGACCAATTTGAATTGAGCGGGGTTTTTGCCTTTAAATTGTTCATTCCAAGAACTTACATTTTTAGATGTCTTATCTCCTAAACCGGGAGTTTCTTTATGCTCCAAAACATCGGAATCAATTATTGTTCCATCGGGAGTAAAGCCAACCATAACAGAAATCATTCCTCCAAATCCTTTCATGGTAAATGTTTTTACGGCCATACCTTTAAAATCGTTATCAACAACTACTTTGTACATCGTAATATCGCCAATACCATCAGAAGATTTAACATTGATTTGTTCAAAATCATCAAAATTTCCTTTCTTGGCATCAGGAACTACGACTCCAATTGCATTTTGTAAGTTTTGTTTTTTTACATTTTCAATTGGTTCTTTTGTTAAATTATATACTGACGCTAAAGCTAAAGCAGAAATTGCCGTAACTACAAATAGTGTAAACGTCATGTTTAAAAATGTTGATTCTTTCTTTGCCATAACCTATTTTTTTACAATTTCACCAAAACGTTTTGGTTTTATATAATAATTAATTAATGGTGTAAATGCATTCATAATGAGAATTGCAAAGGATACTCCTTCGGGATAAGCTCCCCACACTCTTATCAATACTGTTATTACACCTATTCCGACACCATAAATAATCATCCCTTTTGATGTCATCGGGCTGGTAACCATATCTGTTGCCATGAAAATAGCTCCCAGCATTAAACCTCCGGTTAATAGATGAAATAAAGGATCTGCATATTTATCTGGATTGATGCCGTACAAAATACCTGTAAAAATTGCAACTGTTGCAATTATAGAAACCGGAATATGCCAGGTAATAATTTTACGGTAAAGCATGTACAATCCACCGATTATTAAAGCTATTGCAGAAATTTCTCCAAGTGAACCTCCCATCTGTCCAAAAAACATATCTGAATAGCTTGTAGGCAAATTATTTATGATACTCGAAAAAGACTCTCCGTTCTTTATCCCTTCCTTTACAATTGCAAGAGGAGTTGCTCCGGTTTGAGCATCGGTCATGGCAAAGTTTAGAACCTGAACTTTCGGCCAGGAAGTCATTTGTACCGGAAATGATATTAACAAGAAAACACGACCAACCAGAGCCGGATTAAAAGGATTGTTTCCTAAACCTCCAAAAGACATTTTTCCTACACCAATTGATACTATAGCGCCAATAACAATTATCCACCATGGCAGATTAGATGGAACATTAAAGGCCAAAAGCATCCCTGTAACAATTGCAGAACCGTCGGTAATTGTTACTTCTCCTTTTAATAAGAATTTTTGAATTATCCACTCAAAGAAAATACAAGCTGCAATTGCAATTAAATTAACTCTAATAGCATCCAACCCGAAAAAATAAACAGAAACAAGCAAAGCTGGAATCATTGCTATTACAACTCCAAACATGATTTTACTCACAGAATCCTTTGCATGATCATGTGGAGATAACGAAACTATTAATTTATTCTGTGCCATTATTTATGATTTTTTTGATCTTAATATTTTATTCAAATTTGTTTTACCCAATCGAATATAATCTAATAGAGGAACTCCTGCAGGACAACCGTAAGAGCAAGATCCGCATTCCATACAATCGAGTACTCTTTCATTTTGCAATTCTTCATACATTCCAACAGTAGCCATATTCTTTATAAGATAAGGCTCCAATCCCATCGGACATACAAATACGCATCTTGCACAACGAATACAATTATATGTTTTAGGACGTTTTGCTTCATCGGATTTAATAATCAAAATACCCGAAGTTCCTTTGGTAACAGGAATTGATAAATCTTTAACTGCTTTACCCATCATAGGACCGCCATTCACAATTTTTCCCGTATCTTCTGGTAAACCACCTGCTTTTTCGATTAAATTACTAACCGGAGTACCGATTCGTACCAGGAAATTCGATGGTTTTGATACAGATTTTCCTGTTACTGTTACAACTCTTTCAATTAAAGGTTTATTTTTCTGCACAGCTTCATAAACAGCATAAGCAGTACCCACATTTTGAACAACACAACCAACATCAACTGGTAAACCTCCTGAGGGAACTTCTCTATTAACAACTGCTTTTATTAGTTGCTTTTCACCACCTTGAGGATATTTTACCTTCAATGCAACAACTTCAATATACTGATATTTAGCTGCTTTTTTCTTCATAAGCTCTATAGCATCGGGTTTATTGTTTTCGATACCGATGTAAATCTTCTTTGCTCCGGCAGCTTTTTGAAGCAATCTAGCTCCAACAATTATTTCGTCAGACTTTTCGAGCATGAGCTGATGGTCTGAAGTAAGATATGGTTCACATTCAACCGCATTTATTATCAAGTTTTCGCAAACTTTTCCCTGTGGTATGGAGATTTTAACATTTGTAGGGAATGTTGCACCACCCAAACCCACAATGCCTGCTTCAGCAACTTTTGCTCTAATTTCTTCGGCAGTAAATTTTTCAATATCTTCAACCAGTTCAGTACTGCGATCAATTTCAGGGAGCCATTCATCACCTTCAACATCAATAATGATGGCAGTTTGTTTATATCCTGTGGAATCAAGAATTTTTTCAATTTTTGAAACTTTTCCCGAAACTGATGAATGTATATTTGCAGAAATAAACCCTGCACTTTTTGCAATAAGCTGACCGACTTTTACTTCATCTCCTTTATTAACAACAGGTTGGGCAGGAGCACCAAGGTGTTGTGATACCGGAATTGATACCTGCTTTGGCAACTCAATCGTTTCTATAGATTTACCTGCCGAAAACTTGTTTTCGTGTGGATGAACACCGCCTTTTGGAAATGTCTTTAACACTGCTTTATCTCCTATATTAAAGTTAAAACTTATACATTAACTAACCGCTGTTTCTTCAGCATTTTCAACCTTCTCCTTACGAGGAGGGAAGTTTACTTCGAGAATTGCTCCTGTTGGACATTCAGCAACACATTTTCTGCACAACTTACACTTTTCAAAATCAATATACGCACAGAAATTTTCTATTACAATTGCTTCGTAAGGACATGTTTTTACGCATTTGTTACAAGCAATACAAGCTGCTCCGCATGCACGACGAGCATCTGCTCCTTTATCATGATTTACACATGAAACATAAATCCTGCGATTTTTCTTACCTTTGTTTCTTAACTCGATGATTTTTCTTGGACAAGCTTTTACACATGCTCCGCATGCCGTACATTTATTTTCATCAATCATGGGCAAACCAGATTCTTTGTCCATATACATTGCATCAAAGGTACATTTAGCAACACAATCTCCAAGTCCTAAACATCCATAAGCACAATCTGTATCGCCCATGTATAAAGAATGTTCTATGGCACAGGAGCTTGGTCCGTCATAATAAGTTGTTTTATTGCGTTTTTCATGAGTCCCATTACAACGCACAACAGCTACCTTTGGTTCAGCTTCAACTGTAGTAAGTCCAAGAGCTTCTGCAATTTTTTTCATTGTTTCATTTCCACCTGCAGGACAAAACAGTCCGTCAAGAGTTTCTGCTTTAACACATGCTTCAGCAAAACCTCTGCATCCAGGAAGTCCGCATCCTCCACAATTGGCTCCAGGTGTTAAAGCTTCTACAACATCTATACGTGGATCCTCATAAACCTTAAATTTTTGTGCCACAACGTAGAGGATTACAGCCAATACTGCACCCAACAAACTCAAAGTAATCAAAGTGTTCAGAATAATATCCATATACCTTAAACTTAAATTTTTTCAATTTCAAAGTTAAACTCTTTCTTTATCTTATTTCTAAATAAATAAACCGTGATGTAATAAGGAATTAGAATAAGTACAGAAAATAAACCTGAAATTCCCTCACTTACTCCAAGTTTTAAACATATTACCAGGGTAAAAACTACAACAAAAAATGGAATTACATATCCCAATAATAATGCAACATAACCAAGCTTTTGTTTTAACACTACTTTTACCTGATCTCCTATATTATACCGGGATTGATTTGCAGTTACTTCGATTATCCTATTTGATGAATCTACGCCACAAATTCCGGAAGCATGACAACTTGCACAAGCAGATTGAACATTGATATCTACTTTAATAATGCCATCATTAATTTCGCTAATAACCCCTGTATGTTCAATCCTATTATTATGTGACATAAATAACAATGCACAAAATTATGTGCAAAAATATAATTTTTGTAATTTAAATAATAATTAAAAAACATATAAAAACGCTTTTTATGAAATTTAGAATCAGTTTAAATAATTATTTAAATCAGTAAACAATAGATACGGTACCGGTAACATTTGGTCTATTTCCGCCAAAATCAATAAGATATAAATAAGTTCCTACAGGTAAAGGTTTTCCTTTATACTTTCCGTCCCAGTGCATTTCTCCTTGACCTTCCCATAATAATTGACCCCAGCGATTATAAACATATATTTTGGCAAAAGGATAGAGTTCTCCTATATTAGTGATATACCATGTATCATTTATTCCATCACCATTAGGAGTAAAAGCATTAGGAATTTCGATACAATCCACAGGATTGTCAGTTAAAGAAATAAGTCCAACATCAAACTTACAACCATAAGAGTCTAAAATATTTATATGATAATTACCATCAGATAAATAGAATAATGTATCCGATGGAATTACACGATTACCATCCATAATTAAATATGGCGGAACTCCACCTTTAATATCAAGAATTATGCTTCCATCTGCTTTACCAATACATGTAGGATTTATATAAGAGTATGAAACAGAAATAGGTGCAGGTTGTGTTATAGTAACTACAGTATCAATCATACAATTTTTTGCATCTGTAACAGTTAATGTGTAAACACCTTCAGATAAACCCGTAATATTTTGATTATTTGAAATAAAGTTAATTCCCAACCATGTGTAATGGTAATCGGGAGTACCACCTTCAACTTGAGTATAAACAGTTCCGTTATTATTACCATTACAAACAATATTGCTTACACTTAATTTTAAAGAGAGTACTTTTTCAGGCTCAGAGATGAAAACACTGTCATAAACAGAACAAGAATTGGCATCAACTACCCCGATGAAATACCAGCCTGTAAATAGATTGGTAAATGTTTGAGCGTTTGGTCCGTTTTCCCAACTATATGAATATGGAACAGAACCACCTGCTGCAGTAACATGAGTCCAACCATCATTTCCATATTTACACGAAACATCATTTTTAGTGATAGTCAAATTAACTGGAGACGGTTGATTAATGGTATATGATGCATTACCAGTACATCCCCAAGAATCAATTACATTAACAATATAATCTCCATGTGCAATATCATCAATTCCTGCAGTTTGACTACCATTAGACCATTGATATGAATAAATTCCCGAACCGTTGGTAACAACACTCATTAGAGCACCATCAGAGTACCCAAAACAAGATATAGATTTAGTTTCCAGAATTCCGACAGATAAAGCTCCTAATACATTTACACTAAATTCTACCTGATTTTGACAAGAATTTGAATCTGTAATTGTAGCATAATAGGTTCCTGCACTCAAATTTTCTCCTTCTGAATCATTTAATCCATTTGACCATAAATAATTGTATCCAGGAGTACCTCCCGCAGCAATAATTTGAGCTGAACCTAATCTTGAACCGCAAATAACAGGTTGTGTAGTTGCCTGCAAAACAATTGGATCCGGTTGAGAGATGGTCCTTGAACCCGAGATGGTACATCCGTTTTGATCTGTTACAGTAATGCTATAATTTCCAGACGGAATATTTATTATTGCAGAATTGGAAGAACCATTGGACCAATTATAATTATATAAAGGAACTCCTCCGGATGCTGCAATTATAATTCTACCATCAGAATATCCGAAACAAGATACATTTTCCACAACTGTGAAGTTAAGACTTAATTGAGGCGGAGAAGTAATTGTTATACTTTCACTTACAGTACAATTATTCAGGTCTGTTACTGTAACTGTCCATGTACCTTCAGAAAGCTGATTAGCAAATCTATTGTTTGTATTTAGAGGATCATTCCATTGATAATTATATTCCGGAATACCTCCTATTGCTGTAGCAGTAGCTGCACCATCCGTAAAACCAAAACAAGTAACATTGTTATTAAGTGAAACATTAACTAATAATGGTTCGGGTTGAGTAAGTGTAGTTGTTGCTAAATGAGAGCACCCATTGTTATCATAAACTATTACCGAATGTGCTCCTGCAGGTAAATCTGTTGAAGTTTGAGTAGTTTGCGAACCTGCAGAATGACTCCATAAATATGTATATGGTGGAGTACCTCCTTCATGAACAACTATTGCAATTCCGTCTGAATTACCATAACAACTTATGTTATAGCCATTAAAGTTAGTAATTATGTTTATTTGTGATGTCAATAATGGGGGATCTATTAAAATTATACTATTTGTGAAAGTGCAACCATAAAAATCGGTAACTGTAACATTATATTCTCCTGAAGCTAAAGAGGTTATAAAATAGTTATTAAAGTTAGTCATTGATGATCCTGTACCCCAGTTAATATGAAACGGCGGAGTTCCTGCACTTATCGAAACCTGAATTGTTCCATCAGAGTAAGCATGACATGTAGGATGATTAATAACATTTAATGTAAATGAAGGCATTTCGTGAACAAGAATGTTAAAACTGCATGTTTCAAAAAATCCTGAGGTATTTGTCCAGGTATAGAAAATTTCATTATCACCAATATTGAAGCCTGGATCAAAATAATAATTACCATTTTCGAAAAAGACTCCCGATCCGCTAAACACTCCATCTAACGGATACTCTCCGGTATTATTTAATAAATAATTGCCATTATTACTGCATAATTCAATATTAGCAGGACATTCTATTATTGGGAAGTAAATTTCAACATTTGTTTGACACGAATAACTGTTACCACAAAAATCTATTATTGCCCAATCTATAGTTGAAAGTCCTCTATTAAAATGCCCACTTGCATCAGGTCCAACTCCACTTCTGTTAGTGGCTCCACTAATAGTCCAACTTATATTAAATCCACCTAAACAATTGCTCATTGCAATTAACTGAGGAATAGAATAGTTTTCTGCAGGAACAGCATCATAAAAAACATCTTCGGGACAAACAATTTCAATATCTGGAGAATCAATGTTATATGTATAATTCCAAATACTAAAATTACCTGCACAATCCATATATCTAAATCTATATGTACGTTCACCTGCACAAATTAATGGATTAGGATTTTCATAAATTTGAATTAACTCAGGTGAAATACTGTTACCACAATGGTCTGTAATATCAGGAATTGACGGAAGAATTGCATCTTCAAGACACGATACAGAAACAACAATATCGTCAGGTAAAATGGGTGTTGAATTTAAATCAATAGTATATACATACATCCAATCTGTACTGTTGCCGGCACAGTCCGTGTAACGATAACGATATGTTCTCGTTCCCTCACAAGTTAACGGATTGGGAGCGTCTGTTATGCTTATCAATACGGCTGTTAGTGGATTACCGCAATGGTCGGTTACATCCGG
>CALJNE010000015.1 GCA_937982115.1 uncultured Bacteroidales bacterium
GCTATCTTTAAAAAGTTTCCATGTAGAATAAAAAATTACAATCACAATAAGCAAACTCATTATCATATCAAGCCAATAGATATGGAACATAGCAATAAAGACACCGGAAATAACAACCCCAAGCGAAACAGCAGCATCAGCCATTAAATGCAGGTATGCACCTTTAACATTCAAATCATGGTCTTTTGCTTTGAAAAATAACATGGCAGAAACTGCATTAATAAGAATACCTATCCCGGCAACTACCGAAATGGGAAGACCTTGAATAACCACCGGATGATGCAAGCGGCTGAAACTTTCCCAAATTATGCCGCCAATAGCAACAAAAAGAACTACCGAATTAATTAATGAAACCAGTATAGTTGATTTCCGATAACCATACGTAAATTTATCATTGGCTTTTACTTTTGCCAACCTGAAAGCAAGCAAAGCCAATGACAATGCTGCTACATCGCTTAAATTATGACCGGCATCGGAAATTAATGAAAGCGAATTGTAATAAATTCCAGCAGCAAATTCAATAATTATATAAATTACATTTATGATAATACCTATGATAAAAGCTCTGTTTATTGAAACAATATTAGAATTATGTTCATGATTATGTTCCATTGAATTAGCAACAAGAGTCATTTGATTTTGTGGGTTTGCAGCCACATGAACAACCTCTTTGGGGAGATAAATTATTTATAATAAACGGAAGCCCTTTTTGTTTCCACATCATTAACCCTCCATCTAAATTAGCAACATCTGGATATCCTTGTTGGTTAAGCAAATTAGCAACTTTTGTACTTCTTACTCCTAATGGACAAGCTACAATAATACTTTGATCTTTAGAAATATACTCTAATCTGTCAAGTATTTTAGATAATGGATGATACAATACATTGTCCATAGGAATATATTCTAAATCAATTTCGTCTTTCTCACGAACATCAATAATTACAGTATTGCCATTAATTATTTCTTCATAAGCATATTCAGGAGCAATATGTCTTACGCCTTCAATATGAAAGGTTTGCAATGTTGGTTTTTCTGTTGTTTTCATTTTTAATTTTTTTAATATATTATATATTAAATTACTAAGAATGTAAATATTTATTTTACATCCTTTGTTTTTAATACTTTTATGACCTCTGCTTCCTCAAAGTATCCTTCGTGTCTATAAAATTCTTTCCCCTGGCTGTCTAAAAATACTTGTGTAGGAATAAGATTGACGTTGTACTTTTCGGCATATGGTTTACCTTCAGGTGTCCAAACATCGTAAAACTCAATTTTCACCTGATCGCCATACTTTTCTTCAATGGATTTCATTACGGTCTGCATCTTCTGGCAAGGAATACATTTTACCGAACCCAATTCAACAAAAGTAACTTTATATTTTTTTGGTGTTGAGTTAACTTTATCTTGAGCATAGGTAGCAGAAATTGATGTACCCATAAAAATTAAAATAATCATTATTGATTTCATATTTAGTAAGCATTTAGTAGAGTTAATATAATTTTAGTTATGTTCCATTTTTTTTAAAATGTCTTCTGCTATTTCCATTGCCTTTTCTTTGCTAAATGGTGTTTGTCCCTTAACAATCCCATAATCGGTAGTATGAATATGAACAAATTCAGTGATACCGTTTTCTCTCATTATTTTTTCGGCACAATTGATGGGACATCCATCCAACACTAACAGTTTTTTGATTTCGCCTTTGGAAGTTTCGGCAAAAGGTTTATCAATGCTAAAACGAGCCAAACAAAGCATTTTAGCATTTCCTTGACTCATTAAAATGCGTGCCACTTCATCGGCATATTTTCCTGTATTAGAGGCACCGCTACAACTTACAATGTAAAAATTTTGATTTTTCATATGTTTAAAATTTATATTTAGTTAATATTCATTCAATTATTTTTGTTTAAATTTTTATAATTTCAATTCTTGTACTTAATTTTTATTCTAAAAATATTGATATTCCATGAATATTTTTTTGTGCTATTTAGAATTTTTATTATTGCAAATCATAATTATATCTTAACACATTCAATACAAATTTTCTTGTCGCCTTTAATACGACCATATTCCATTACGGTTATTTCGCCACATTCTTCGCAAACAAAACCATCGAAGCTGTCTTTTTTTAGGTTCAAGTTTGTATTCAAAATAGGCGAAATATTTAAAATCTTATCTGCCGGAGCATTCATAACTTCTTCTACCAAAGGATCAATAATTTCAGCGGGGACAGTGCTTGCCGGTTTTCCTAACATACGATGATCGGTAAAAAACTTCGATTTTTTATTATTAAGCATGGCTTCTGCTTTGGGTGTTACACGTACGGCTCTGCCTGTGGTTCTATCAAATACAGTACGCGACCATTTACCTTTATGGGTTTTCTTCAGATTTCCTTTACCAAGGGTTGTCCCCATAATAACTTGTAAACCATCGCCATAGCATGTTGCGCAATGGTCATCGTCCAAATCAACAAATGCTATTAATTGAC
Organism: uncultured Bacteroidales bacterium; assembly: GCA_937982115.1. Classification (GTDB taxonomy): domain Bacteria; phylum Bacteroidota; class Bacteroidia; order Bacteroidales; family ML635J-15; genus Bact-19. The sequence goes on from CALJNE010000015.1 coordinate 2,489, forward strand.
CTTCTTTTGCATGTTCAACGCCCAAAGCGTTCATCGCTGCTGCACCAACTCTTAGTCCCATTGGCATTGCTGGACATTTATGTCCATGAAATTCATAAGCCCAGTCTGGAATTTTAAAATTTGTTGTTAACATTTTTTTAATTAAAAATTTGATTATTTCTTTATTAGCCATAATTTTTTTAATGTTCAATAAAATTGATTTATTTATGTATGGTATTTTATTATATTCTCCTTTGGAAATTCTTTTAAATCAAATGAAGGAATAGATTTGATAATAAGAAAATTATTAAATAAATTATCACTGCTAAAGAGAATTATAAGTTTTGAAAATTTTTGTAATCTAAAAAACAGTATAGAATTAATCATTACTATAGCGAAATTTAAAATGTGTCTCTTCCTTACGGTATATTTTCCCTTTCTAATCATTTAATACTTTTCAAATAAAATTTAAAATAATACATTTTATTATTTCGCAAAATTATGAAATAATATCTCAATTAAGAAAAAAAATAAATTATTTTAAAAAAATTGCTGATTTTAACAATTTTTTAACTTTAATAATTTTTGGTTTACTCTACATAATATTTCAAAAAACTTAACAATGGTTTTTTATCTAAAAATTAATTGTTTATTATTTGGCTTTTGAATTAGTGTGAGAAATAAATTATTGTAAAAATTGCTACAGAACGAACCATGTCGTGCTTTGACAAAAAAACATTGGGGGATTTGGTGTTTTTTTTGAAATGTTTTACTATTAGTTTTCATGTATTAAAATACATCTTATAAACTTAACTATACTATAAGGGTTTGCGTGTATATGCCGTAATAGATTTTGAAGTAGTTTTTTTATGGCTTCACAGAAGTTTGAGCAGGACAGAAGTCATTAATTTAATACTAATCTATTTCAAATAGCCTTTGTTTGCATTTTGTTATTAATTAAAATGTATTTTTAATGAGTAAATATTAATTATTGCTTGTTATTATGGTCGTAAAAAACTTTGGTATGGTTATCATAACAACAATCAAAAATTATATAAAATATTTAAATAATAGAGTGTTTGATACAATTTATCAATACCATTATTGAAAAATTACAAGGAGTCGTTTATCAATAAGTTAAAATTTTAATGCCTAAAATGGCTTGATTTTTTAATGTCTTAAAAATCAGTCTGTATAAATTTATTTAAAAGAATTTAAGAAATTAGATACGTTGTTAAAAATTCTTTCTTCGAGATTTGATGCATCGGTTTTGATGAATTTTTCGCCGGTGATCTTTTCGTAAAGTTCAATATATCTTTCAGAAATTGAATTTACTATTTCGTTGGTCATTTCCGGGATGGTTTCTCCGGGTTGTCCTTTAAATCCGTTTGCCATTAACCATTCGCGAACAAACTCTTTTGAAAGTTGTCTCTGAGGTTCTCCTTTATCAAATCTCTCCTGATAAGTATCTAAGTAAAAATAACGTGATGAATCGGGAGTGTGAATTTCGTCAATCAGGTATATTTTGCCGTCTTTCTTGCCGAATTCGTATTTTGTGTCAACAAGAATAAGTCCCATTTTGCGAGCAATTTCCTGTCCTCTTTCAAAGAGCTTGATGGAGTATTCTTCCAATTTTACATAATCTTCTTCATTAACAAGACCACGGCTGATAATTTCTTCACGCGAAATATTTTCATCGTGCAATCCCATTTCGGCTTTAGTAGTAGGAGTGAGGATAGGTTTTTCGAAGGCTTGATGTTCTCGCATTCCGTCAGGAATTTTAACGCCGCAAATTTCACGTGCTCCTTTCTGATATTCTCTCCAGGAACTTCCTGTAAGATATGCTCTAACAATCATTTCAACCGGAAAAGGTTCGCATTTATGACCTACTGTTACCATAGGGTCTGGCGATGAAATTTTCCAGTTAGGAACAATATCTGCTGTAGCATCCAGAAATTTTGAGGCAATCTGATTTAATACTTGTCCTTTGTACGGAATTCCTTTTGGCAAAACCACATCAAAAGCCGAAATTCTATCAGTAACAACCATTACCAGCATTTCGTCGCCAATATTGTAAACGTCTCTGACTTTCCCGTTATAAACAGATTTTAGATTCGGGAACTTAAAATTGGTTTTTACGAGTGCATTCATATATTTATTTATTTATTGTTTATTGTTTTCTTTTTCGGCTTTTTCGTAAGCGTCCACAATTTTACTAACAACTTTGTGTCGGATAATGTCTGATTTATCAAAATCAACGAATGAAATATCCGGAATATCTTTTAAAATTTCTTTAGCACTTAATAATCCTGAGTCTTTTTTGTTTGGAAGGTCAATTTGAGTGAGGTCGCCGGTGATAATAAATTTTGAATTTTCGCCCATTCTGGTGATGAACATTTTGAGCTGGGTATATGTAGCATTCTGAGCTTCGTCGAGAATTGCAAAAGCATCGCTCAAAGTACGTCCTCTCATAAAAGCCAGCGGGGCAATTTGAATAACTTTTTCCTCGATGTATTTTTCGAGTTTTTTGTACGGTATCATATCAAGTAAGGCATCGTACAAAGGTTGCAAGTATGGGTCGAGTTTTTCGCGTACATCTCCCGGCAGGAATCCAAGGTTTTCGCCGGCTTCTACCGCAGGACGACTAAGAATTATTCGTCTCACTCGCATCTCTTTTAGAGCTTTTACAGCCAGAGCAATGGATGTGTATGTTTTTCCTGTACCTGCAGGACCGGTCGCAAATATCAGGTCGTTTTTGTAAAATTCTTCTGTGAGAATTTTTTGATGTTTTGTTCTTGCTTTTATAGGTTTTCCTGATACAGAATAAAGCAGTATATTTTTATCTTCGGACATAGTCTCGTTTGCAATTTCTGCATCCTGAGAAAGAATTATTTGTATGTCTTTAGCTTCAATTTTATTGTATTTATTATAAAATTGTATGATTTCAGAAAGTTTGGTTTCAAAAATTTCAATTTCATTTTCTTCGCCGGCAATTTTAATTATATCGCCACGGGCAACAATTTTTAGCTTTGAAAAATGTCTTTGCAGTAAGGCAAAATTACAATCTCTTATTCCGTAAAATTTATTAAGGTCATCAACTTCAATAAAAATACTTTTTTCAATCATTTAAAAATATCAATTTTTTATGTTACAAAATAAAGTAAAAAATTTAATTTTTAATTTTAATTTTGACAAAATAAATTAAAAACTTTTTAACAATTGAAAAAGATTGTAACATTCACAACAGATTGGCAGGATAGCGACTATTATGCGGGAGCTGTAAAGGCTGTTATAATCTCGCAGGCAGGGGAGACTAATTTTGTGGATATAACTCATAATATCGAGCATTATAATATTTTTCAAGCGGCATTTATACTAAAGAGAGTTTTCAAAAATTTTCCGCCCGGAACAATTCATATCATTGGTGTTGACAGTGAACCTGATGTTGATGGTAAAGTGCTTGTTTCAAAATATTTATCTCAATACTTTATTTCGCGTAAAAACTTTTGCCAGGGAATTATTTTTGAATCAAAACCGGAAATGGTTATTGAGGTTGATGTTGGTTATGGTCTCGAGGGATATATATTTCCTGAACTCAGTATTTTTTCGATTATTTCGGCTTTTATTTTAAAAGCTGGGGATTTAAAAGAATTAGGAGTACAAATTGACGACGTTCCTCGTTCTGCTGAACTAAAACCGGAAATCGGTAAAGACTTCATCAACGGATATGTTATTTTTAATGATTCTTATGGGAATGCCATTACTAATATAAGTTATGAAGATTTTGCGAATTATGTCGGGGATAAAAAATTTGAAATTAGTTTCAGTTCTATTAAACATAAAATTACTGTAATTTCAACTGCGTATCGCGACGAAGAGCGTGGAAGTGCTTTATGCTTATTTAATTCTATGGGACTTCTCGAAATTGCTGTGCGTGAAGGTAAAGCCTCTTTATTGCTGGGGCTGAAAAAAAAATCTGAAGTACGAATCAAGTTCTGATATGAGGCTGATATTTATTAATATTTTTCTTTTGTTCTCGGTACTGTCTTTTGCTCAGGAAAAATTGTTTATTGAGTTAAAACCATTTGCAGGCCGAGTTGCTCCCCACAGGATAGGAATGGAATCTCTGGCAAAAGGGCATTCTTTTGGTACTGAAATCAATTTATTGAGGCAAAATTTTTCGGAAAACGTATTTTCAACAAAATATAATTTCCCGAAAACAGGATTTGGTTTAAGTTTTCAAAGTCTCGGAAATCCCCAAGATTTAGGAAATGTCTTTGCTACATATCTATTTACTGAATATGAATTCAATAAAACATTGGGGCTTAGAATTTATAGTGGACTGGCTTATCTTACAAAAAAATACGATAAATTTGAAAATCCTCAAAATATTGCCATAGGCACAAATTTGAATTATTATTTTAATCTTGGTATCAGTTTTAAACAGACTATCGGAAATGATATTATTGCTATTTCTCCTGGATTGATACACTTTTCTAATGGGTCTATAAGAATGCCAAATCTTGGTTTAAATCAAATAAATTTGTCTTTAGCATATCAATTTAATGTGGCTGAACGAAATAAAATTAAAAAAGTAAATCTGCCCGAAAATCTGTCAAAATCTGAATTTTGGCTTATGGCTACAGCTATAAATTCCGATGAATACACAATCAGACCGGAAAGCAGGGGAGGAGGATTTTTATGCTCTACGGTTTCTCTCGGTTACAATTACGCTTATTCTTATACCGGCAAGTTTGGTTGCTCTGTTGACGCTTTTTATAACAGTAATTTTCAATATTATTGGGATACAAATTGGGATGTGTTAGTTTTATTTTATCCTGATTTTAAGGATGTTGTACGTTACGGAATGAGTTTTGGACATCAGTTTGTTTATTCAAGATTCGAAATGCTCACTTATGCAGGATTTTATTTTTATAATAACCGTATTAAATCCAATGAATTTGCTTATACACGAATTGGTGTAAGATATTATGTAACAGATTTTTTATTTCTGAATTTAACTCTAAAGGCTTTTGGCTTTAAAGCAGAATATATTGAATCGGGCGTAGGTTTTTCGTACAGAAAAAAACAAAAAGAAAACTCTCGCGATTATTCTTTAAACAGTTTATAATTCAAAGTTTTACCTTCAAAACTTAAATTTATGAAATATAATCCAGAAGATAAATTCTCTATCAGGTGCGAAGCATCATAGCTGATACCGTTAAATTCAGCAGTTTGAAGCAATTTACCCGAAACATCCATAATGCTTAGTGTGTAATTTCCGTTATGTTCGGTTTCAACAAATAGTTCGTTTTTTGCAGGATTGGGATATATGCTTATATCATTTGCAATTTTTTGTTCAATGGAATTTGAGGCAATTTCCTGATAGAAAGTAACATCATCAATGTAGATAGTGTTACCGTTTCCACATTCGGATTCTATTACCAATCTTAAATTATTACCTCTTAAAGCAATCGGGTTAATTTTAAAAGTATGTGTTTTCCAGTCATTTTCTGAAGGAATATAATTTTCGTTTTCATTAACATAAGTAGAAGTCAAAGCAGTGCCGGAAACCAACCAAACAATTCTGAGAGAATCTCCGCAAGCTGAAGAAACGTAGAATTTTAATTTATCGCTTTGTGTAGTTGAGGGACGTGCATAAGCAGCTTTGAAGCTTACTGTAACAGGAGTTGTGTCATTGTCAATTATAAGGTTAGGTAAATATATTCTGTTTTTTGTTCCGTAATCATTGTATCTGTTTTGAATTCTGATAGCTTTTCCTGAAATTCCGTAATTGGTTTGTTCCCAGGTTTTATTACCTGATGGAATTACTATAAAATCATTTCCGGGATTATTTGTAATTGTCGGAAAGTTTTGTGTTTCAAAGCCTTCTGTATAAGGAATTTGGTATCCATCGTTTTTATCATAAACCTGAATATAATTATCAAAAAATTTAATGTCTGAATCTGTTGGATTTTCAACATAAAGTTGAGCACTGAACTTTCCGCTTTGAATGTAAGTTACTAATGGGTTTGCTTCGGAATAGTTTATATATTCTGTACCGGGAAGAGTCCAGTTGTAGGTTTCGATATAATCTGTGTTGTGGGTGAGGTCGTTGTATTGAACTTTAAAACCTGTACATCCGATTTTTTTATTTGCTTTAAAGTCTGCAATAGGAGCACATATAGCAGGGACATAATTGTCGTTGGTACCTGTAGCAATTCTGTTAGAAGCAGACCAAAGATTATTTCTTCCGGCAACGGGAGTATTAAGAATAGCTCTCATTGCATTAGCCTGTCCTTGAGTAAACATTTTACCGCAATAGCTGTATTCCATAAAGTTTTGCACATTGTCGAGCGAGCCGCAGGTAATTGCCCAAACAGAACATGATGTGTGTCCTATAGTGTTTGGAGTATCTTCTATTCCGTCGTCAATATCGCAATTTGATTGCAGTCCGGGTTCGTTGGTACTTCCCCATGGATGAGGTAAGTTTAGATAGTGTCCGGCTTCGTGGGTTAAAGTACTTGCTTTGTATGTTGATCCTGTTCCCGTTGGTCCTACATAATCGTGAAGAAGTATTATTCCGTCTGCACCTTGAGGAGCCGTACCCGGATAGTATGACCAACCTGCGGCTCCGCCACCTAATGATTTTACGACCCAAATATTGAGATATTTATTTGTAGGCCAAGCAGGTGCAGCATATTTTGCCGCTTCGCCTCCGCCGTTGGTGGTTTCACTTACAGTCCTGGTAACTCCGATTGTGCAATTGCCGTTGGGATCTTTTCGGGCAAGCCTGAATTCTATTTTCACATCAGCCGCTATTGGTTTGAAATCTGCTATTATTTGAGATGTATCGCTACGACGAAGTGCAAAATCTCTATTCATAAAATCCACAGCATCAACAATTTGCTGGTAACTGATGTTTTCATCTCCGTACATGTGTACTACGTGGAAAACTACAGGTATCACATACACCTGGTCATCTTTAGGATTGTTTTTGATATAATCCTTTACAAATTCATCAATTTCCTGACGGAGTTTTAAAATTTCAGGATTATTTCTGATTATTTCATTGTAAATCTGGTCGGTCATACAATGCCAAGTTTCGTTCTCATCCTGAGCTGAAAGGTTCAAAAAAAATAAACCTGAAAGTGCTAAAAAGAATAATTTTTTCATTAAAATAAATTTTTCACAATTAAACCAAAAAAAACTCAAAATAGTTGCTTGCCATTTTTAAATTATACGAGCCACATTATTTTTTACACAAACCTCTCGTTGCTAACTTTTTGTAAACTGATTATAAATTAGTAGCAAATTCAATTATTTTCTCGGCAAATACTTCCCAGCTGAGTTCTTTTTTCAGTGTTCTTATATTTTCTTTGAAGATTTCTTTATCACAATTATTAAAATATTTTTGAATTGCTTCGGCTATGGCATCTGAATTGATTTTTTCAATTATCAAACCGGTTTTATTGTGTTGAATTATTTCCGTTAGTCCTCCTGTTGCAGTAGCTATCATCGGCAATTCAAAGTGATAAGAAATTCCTGTTATTCCGCTTTGAGTAGCACTTTTATACGGTAAAATGCAAACATCTGCAGCACAGAAAAATTTATTAACCTCGTCATCACTTATGTAGCGAACAAATTTATGAATGTTGTTCTTGTTTTTATTCTTAGCAATAATATTATCGTATTTTTCAAAATTTCCATAAACTTCGCCGGCAATAAGTAACTGATATGATTCATCCAGCTTGTCGAAGGCTTCAATAAGCAGGTCGAGTCCTTTATAATCTCTGATAAATCCAAAAAATAATATTGTTTTTTTGTTTTGGTCAATTCCAAGCAGATTTCGTGCTTGTGTTTTATCAATAATTTCACCAAAGTGGTTATAAAGTGGATGAGGCAAAAGCTGAACTTTAGCTTTGGGATAAAGCTGTAATAAATCACTTTTTACTTTCTCGCTCATAGCTATAAATCCATGATTTTTTGCGAGGAAGTATTTAGTAAGTGATTTGTCGAAAAACTTCTTTTCGTGAGGAATTATATTATCAAGTATTGATATTATTTTTGTGTGCTTTTTGAGTTTTCCTGACACAAATCCTAACGAGGGAGCAAAATACGGCATCCAGAATTTCATTATCATCAAATCAGGATTGTATTTTTTTATGATTTTAGCTGATTTATACCAGCTAAGCGGATTTACTGTGCTTAGAATTCTGTGCGAATCAATAACTTCGGCTGTGTCGTTTTCTTTTACAAATTGAGTTTCGCCCGGAAATAATATTGATGGATATTGAGTAGTAAATGTAAACGCCTTAGTTTGATGTCCTTGTCTCAAAAACTGATTGTATAACAGTGCGTTAAATTGTGCAATTCCACCTCTGAAAGGATAAAAAGTTGATAAATATGCAATTCGCATTTTAAGTTAATTTCTTTATTTCGTTGAAAACAGTTTCGGCTTTTATGTCGTGCATACAAGATTTTTCGCGTTTACAGGTATTGCCATAAAAGCAATCGCAGCCGGTTTCGGGTTCAATGATTACACCTTTGCCGTAGAGATAAAATTCGTGTTTATTAAAAATATTGTTCATCAAAATCATTTTCTTTTGCAAGGCAACGGCAATGTGCATCATCATCGAAACCTGTGTAACTACAATCTCGCAAGCATCGGTAATAGCAAAAAATTCTTCGAGTGAAAATGTTCCGGGATAGTATGCTCCTGTTTGTGAGGACAGAAATTTGTTTTTTTCGTCTTCCTGAGGTCCTCCAAGAACAATTGGAAAATACCCGGAGTTCTCAAGCAGGTTTATGAGTTCAATCCATTTATCTTCTGGCCATAGCCTTGTTAGCCAGCGATTCCCGCATCCTGTATTTAATCCAACAATTCTTTTTCCTTTAGAAATTTCTTTAAATTTATTTTTCCACTCTTGAGCAAGAGTTTTATTATAATTCAGAAGGTATGGTTCGTCGTTAAATTCAAGATGACAAATTTCAAAAATTTCCTGAAGATAATGTTTGGTATTTTTTTGAGATATATGGTCGAAAAATCCCGTAATGAGTTTATGTTCTGCTGCAGGTGTAGCTGCTGCAATATGGTTGTTTTTCCAGATAAAGCCGTATTTTTCTTTTGCTTTCACTTTTTTGAGTAAAATGCAGGCTTCTTCTTCTTTATCGAGATTTATGGCAATATCGAATTTCTTATTGCTCAGTATAAAAATCGAGGTCTCGTTCCATGAATATATGCTGTCAATATTTTCTTTTGGCAAAACATCCGGGGATAAAGTTATCCATGAAATATGACAATCGGGATAAAGATTTTTGTATTTAACAGCCAGAGGAGTTGTTCGTATCACGTCGCCCATGGCACCTAACTTAATTATTAATATTCTTTTCTCGATTTTGGAGTAAAATTCACAATTTTTACAATCAACATTATGTTCTTTGTTGGGTTTGCAAGGTATTCCCGCCCTGAAATGTCTGCAATCAAACTTTACTTCTTCTAACTTTATCATGCCTAAAAATCAAAATTCCAGCAAAAGTAAATATTTTTGTGAAATTTAATATTCCACAACAAACAAAAATATAAATAAATTATCAGAAAAATAATTGATAAAAATTTTTAATGTTAAAATGTTTTGAATAAAAAAGTTTTCAAAAACACTATTTTTAAAGCATATTTGCAAAAAATTTTTTTATGACTGAAAAAATATTGATTCTGGATTTTGGTTCACAATATACTCAATTGATTGCAAGAAGAATACGTGAACTAAATGTATATTGCGAAATTGTTCCTTACGACAAAATTCCCGAACTCGACGAAAGCATAAAAGGTGTAATACTTAGTGGCAGTCCGTATTCGGTTAGGGACGAAAATGCTTTGATTCCTGACTTATCATTGATAAAATCAGGTTTGCCTTTGTTGGGGGTATGTTACGGGGCTCAATATTTATCACATTTTTACGGGGGTGAGGTTGCTCCTTCAAAAACAAGGGAATATGGCCGAGCTAATTTAAGTTTTGTTGATAAAACTGATACTTTATTTAAAAATATCTCGCAAAACTCACAGGTATGGATGTCGCATGGTGATACTATTGTAAAGTTACCTGAAAATTATAAAGTTATTGCATCCACTCACGATATCCGGAATGCTGCTTTCAAAATTCAGGACGAGAATACCTGGGGTATTCAGTTTCATCCGGAGGTATATCATAGCACCGAAGGGAAACAGTTGATTAAAAATTTTGTTGTGGATATTTGCGGGTGCCACCAAACCTGGACACCGGAATCTTTTATTGAAACTACAATCGCCGAACTCAAACAAACTCTTGCTAACGACAAAGTAGTGCTGGGATTATCCGGCGGAGTTGACAGTAGCGTTGCGGCGGTGTTATTGCACAAAGCCATTGGAAGCAATTTGCATTGTATCTTTGTTGATAATGGTTTGCTTCGCAAAAATGAGTTTGACACAGTTCTGGAATCATATAAAGGAATGGGTCTTAATGTCAGGGGTGTGGATGCCAAAAACAGATTTTACGATGCTCTCAAAGGAATAAGCGAACCTGAACAAAAACGTAAGACTATCGGAAGAGTTTTTATTGAAGTTTTTGATGAGGAAGCACATAAAATACAAGATGTTAAATGGCTTGCTCAAGGCACAATATATCCTGATGTAATTGAATCTGTTTCGGTAAAAGGTCCTTCAGCCACCATAAAATCTCATCATAATGTTGGCGGTTTACCGGATTTTATGAAGTTAAAAATTGTAGAGCCATTAAAATTATTGTTCAAGGATGAAGTTAGGGAAGTAGGCAGAAAGCTTGGTATTCCACAAAATATTCTTGGACGACATCCTTTCCCCGGCCCGGGTTTGGGAATAAGAATTCTGGGAGATATTACTCCCGAAAAAGTCAGGATACTTCAGGATGTGGACTACATTTTTATAGAAGGATTGAAGGAGTGGGAATTGTATGATAAAGTGTGGCAGGCCGCAGCAATTCTTTTACCGGTGCAGTCGGTAGGAGTTATGGGCGATGAACGTACCTACGAAAATGTTGTTGCTCTGAGAGCGGTTCAGTCCACCGATGGTATGACAGCAGATTGGGTACATTTACCTTACGAATTCCTTGCAAAGATTTCAAATAAAATTATTAATCAGGTTAAGGGGGTTAATCGTGTGGTTTATGATATTTCTTCAAAACCTCCTGCAACTATTGAATGGGAATAATATCTCTTTGCTCAAGCAGTTTGCAGGATGTTGTTAAATCGCAATAAGTCTGCAAATGTTTTTGAGGCATTTTGATTTTTCATTCCTCAAAATGTAATTTCTGAAAATTTCATATAATTTTGCTCGAAATTTTAATAACTATTTTGTGTCATTAAATCTAAAACTAAAAAATAATTTCTATTCCAATCTTAATTATAGGGAGAAAATAACCTATAAAATCTATTTGTTTTTCACCATTCTTGAGGGCATAGTATTCGGTTTAACCTTGATGAACGAATTTGTGTTCATTAGAAGTTTAAAAGGTTCCGAAAGTCTTGTAGGAGTTTTGTTCCTACTTAGCATTACAGTTTATTTTATTCTTTTCATAAGCAACGAGATTACACGTCGTATTCGAAACAAACGAAAACTAATAACCATTACCGCAATTATTTCGAGGGCACCTTTGATTTGTTTTTTGTTTTTTCCGGCTTATGTTAATGAATCAAATTATGCCGGTTTACATTTCTTTTTTCTTATTTTAATGTTTTTATATTATCTGGGGACAGCCATAACACTACCAACCATAAATCAATTATTAAAACACAATTTTCGTAACAATAATTTTGGTAAACTTTACGGATACGCCACCTCCTCCAATAAAATCGCTGCAATGCTTGCGACCTTGTTATTTGGAATTTTACTTGATAAAGATTACTTTATTTTCCGCTATGTATATCCTGCAATGGGCATTTTGGGGATTTGCGGATATATCATGCTTTCTCGCATACCTTATAATTCACGTGTTGTTTATGTTCGCGAGAAATTGAGTGCTTCGTTGATAAATTCCGTTAGTAGAATGTTGAAAATTCTCAGAACCGATAAGGCTTTCAGAGATTTTGAGTTAGCTTATTTTTCGTATGGAACGGCTTTTATGTTTTCTACAACGGTTGTAACTTTTTTTCTGGAATCACACTTGAATCTTTCGTATTCAGTAATTTCAGGATATAAAACATTGGCCGGAGCCATAACCTTTTTATCTCTGCCGCTGTTTGGAATTATTATGGACAAGGTTGACCAACGCAGGTTCAGCTCTTTTATGTTTAGCTTTATGTTGATGTATATGATTTTTATAATACTTACATATTTTTATCCGTTTAGCTTTGCTCTGTATGGACTAAACGTTATTTTGTTTTTGGTTCTCGCCTTTATAATGTATGGATTGTTTTCTTCATCGGGAACATTATCATGGAATGTTGGAACAGCCTTTTTTACTAAAGATTCGCAAGATGTTGGAGATTATCATGCCATCCACATCACATTGACAGGTTTACGAGGATTTTTAGCTCCACTTGGAGTTATTATTTATCAAACCTGGGGATATGTTGCTACTTTTGGGATTTCAACATTATTTGTGCTATTGGCTCTTTTGATAATTGAAATTTCACTCAAAAAAAATCCATTAATTCTCAAATAAATCATAAATATATTATCTTAGCATTGTAATTTCAAACGATTATGGAACAAAAAGAATTTTCATACAAACAAGCGTTGGAAGAACTCGAACAAATACTTTCCGAAATTGAATCCGATGAACCCGACATTGATACCTTAAGCCTTAAAGTCAAAAGAGCTACTTTTCTTATTAAAGAATGCAAAAAACGATTAAGGCAAACTTCTGAAGAAATTGACAGCATCCTTAACAATTGGGAAGATGAGGAATAAAAAGTTTCAAGAGCTTTGATAAATAAAATTTATGAGATATTACCCGAATTTTTGCAAACTCTCCTGTTAAATGCTGTTAAGAGGATTAAGATAGTTTTTTATAAATTGTCGAAATTGTTTATCCCTTCGCAAAAGTCAAAACCTGAAATAATTCATGAATTTAACTTAAATCGCAAATATGGACCATTGCCACGTGTTTGTTATGCTCCATACACCTCGTTGTTTTTATCGAGATTAGGATATATTTCTCCGTGTTATGCTTCGTATAATCCGGAATCTTCTCATATAAGCAAAGAATCTCTTAAAACAGCCTGGTTCGACGGTTCAATAGAAAGAATACGAAAAAAGCATCTCAATTATGATTTTTCGGAATGTTCTTTATGTAAAACTTTACTGGAACAAAAAGCCTTTGGTAGTTTGCTTATCAACAAGTATGACCATTATTCCTTTTCCCGGTCATCCTATCCTCGGATTATTGAGTTTGAATTATCTAACAAGTGCAATCTTTCGTGCATAATGTGCGATTCTAATCTTTCCTCTGGAATTGAAAAAGCGGAGTGTAATAATATTAGTGGAAATCAATTTTACGGCGAAAAGTTTTTTGAGGATTTGGAAGAAATTATCCCTCATCTTCATCTGGCAGAATTTACCGGCGGCGACCCTCTTATCATAGGTGAATATTACAGAATTTTAGAATTAATTAAAAAACTAAATCCCGACTGTTCAATACTTATAACTACTAATGCAAATACTTATAACCAAAAAGTTGAGTGGATTCTAAATAATTTTAAAAAAATAAATTTTAATGTCAGCATAGATTCATTAGATGCAGAAAACTATTCGAAAATTCGCCGAAACGGAGATTTAAATAAGGCTATGCAGAACCTTGAACGATTTATTGAGTATTCCCGAAAAAACAAGACTTATCTAAATATTCTCGTATGCCCAATGACGGTGAATTTTCACGAAATGGCTGATTTTGTAAATTTTGCAAACGAAAAAAATATATGTGTGTTTTATCATACTGTAGTGAAACCCAAACACTTATCATTAAAATACAATAAAAACGATTACATTAAAAAAAATATTAAAAACTTTAAGTCTTTGAAATTTCCTGACAAAACAAAAAATCAAAAAACCAACAAAAAGAATTTTGAAGAACTTGTCAAGCTTGTAGAAATCTGGCAATTGGAGCAAGAACCTCAAATGCAAAAAATTCAAAATCAGTACAGTGAACTTTCAATTGGCGAGATTGAGGAGTTATTGTTTAAAAAAATAGGAGGGGAAGAAGAATTTGTTAATTATAAATTGCAAACTGTCCTCGAAAAATACAAGAATAGTGATGATTATAAGTTTTTGTTGAGTAAACTTGCAAGGGTCGAAAACCAAAAATTTATAAGATATTTGCGTGAAAAAGAAACTGATGAATTGTTGCTTATAACAGAAGATATAATAAACAATAAAAAATAAATTGAAAACGAAGAATATAGCAGATACAATTGAGTTTTTGAGACGAAAACTTATTCGTTATCGCAATTTTATTATTTACAAAAATATTTCTCAATATATTCCTGAAGAATACGGAGATAAAACAAAACTGATAGAATATCATAAGTCGCGTGTAACCGGTCCGGAGCCATGCGTTTGCCATGCACCTACGCGGAGTCTGTATATTGATATGCAAGGAAAATATACAGCCTGTTGTTTTAATCGCGTTCATGTTTTTGGAAAATATCCTGAAGATAATTTGAAAGGGATTATAGCGGGCGAAAAACGAAAATTTCTTCAAAAAGAGCTTTGTCGCAGTAATTTTATGTATGGTTGTCAGCATTGTCATCGCTTAATCGAATCAGGCAATTTTGAAGGCACCGAAGCTCGGTTGTATGATACCTTGAAAAAACAGGAAAACTTCCCATCGGAAATAATTTTTGAACTCGATAACACCTGCAATTTGAGTTGTTTGATGTGTCATGAAGGATTTTCTTCATCAATAGCCCGCAAAAAAGGTGTTGAGCTTATTAAAGAAAACTTTGATGATAATTTCTTTGAACAACTCAAAAACCTGATACCATACTTAAAAGTAGCCAAATTTTTGGGCGGAGAACCTTTTTTAATACAGGTTTATTACAGGATTTGGGATTTGATAATTGAAATAAATCCAAAATGCAAAATAATACTCCAAACCAATGGAACAATATTTAACGAAAAAATCCGAAATTATCTTTTAAAAGGTAATTTCTATATCGGAGTAAGTATTGATTCGCTCGAAAAAGAAAAATTTGAAAGTATTCGGGCTGGAGCAGATTTTCAAATTGTTTTGAAAAATCTCGAGGAATTTAAGAAAATAAGCCGGAAGAAAAACAATTATATGAATATTTCGGTATGCCCCATGCTGCAAAATATTTATGAGATTCCTCAAATAATTGAGTTTTGTAATAATAACGGGTTTTTCGTTTATTTTAATACCGTTTACACAAAAGGTTTTGCAATAAATGATGCTGACGAGGAACAGTTAAGCGAGATTATTAAATTTTTGAAATCAACAAAAATTACCGGCAAGTCATATATTGGGAAGAGAAATCTAAAATTTTACGCTGATTTAATTCGGAACATAGAGAATATTTATGAGCAAAAGGAAATCTTGAGTCGCCCCTATAAGCGAGTTTTGAGAATTAGTAAAAATGAGTTTTATAAAGTTTTATCTTCAAAAGCAAAAGAGATTCAAAATATTCAACTCGACTATGATTTGTTTGGAGACATTCCGGACGAATTTTACATTTCGGAAAAGGATAAGGAAAGGCTTCTCAACCTGAATCCACAAAATCTTGCAGATGCTCTTGCAAAAGAATCAAAGGACGAAATAAAAAGCAGACTTATGAATTTTGTTTTAAAGGGTGATTTTTCAAAGAATGAAATTTAATGATGTTTCTTAATGGATCTTGAATAAAAATAATATCTTCGATATTAAATTCCTTAGCAACTTCCAGAATAATATCGGAGAAATTTGTTGCAATACTTCCAACAAGTCCGATTTTGGATTTTTGAGGTTCGGGAAAAATAAAAATAAAAGTATTAAAGAATTTTCTAAAGGAATATTTCACCAGATTATTCAATTGCGGGTGAGAGATATTGTTTTTAATAAATGGACAAAAACTTGCCAGATACCTGTTTGGGTGCTGACCTTTATATAATGAAGAGAGTACATTTGTTAGGTTTGCTCCGGTTTCATTATGAATTTTTTGGGTTAGTTCCTGGTCTAATTTAAATTCGAGATATTGTTTGAGAAAGAGTTTACCGATGTATGCTCCGCTGCCTTCGTCTCCGAGAATATATCCGAGCGAAACAGCTCCTTTTTCTATGTAATCGCCGTTGTATAAACAGGAATTTGTTCCTGTTCCTATAATTGCCGCTATGCCGGGTTCTGTTAATAATACTCCTCTGGCCGCTCCGAGCATATCTGAATAAATCTCAACTTTGGAATTATATAAATATTCTTCCAGAGCATTTTTTAAATGTTCGAAATTGTCTTTATTGCTACAGCCGGCACCGTAAAAAGCTGTATATTTTATTTGTAAAGGGTCGTAATCAGGCGGAAAATTTTCAACCAACGACCTAATAATCATTTCCTTAGTAGTAAAATATGGATTCAACCCGATTGTAGAAAAAGTTTTTAATTCTTGATAATCGCTGTTTGTAATAATCCAGTTAGTTTTGGTAGAACCACTGTCTGCAAAGAGAAACATAAACAAAATATTTTATTATCACAAACTTAATTAAAATCTAAACAAAATAAAAATTTATCTGATTATTTTTTTTAAAAATATCTATCTATTAAATTGATAAAAAAACGAACAAAAAAAATAAATTATTTTCTTTGATTCTAAAAAAATGTTAATTTTACAAAAAAATCTATGTTAACTATGGCGAATATAAACAGTTGGTGGAGTGCATTAACCACGGCAGAACAAGTATTTTGGCTTATAGCAATACCGTTTACATTGATTTTTATTATTCAGTTGCTGATGACAATTATTGGAGTTAGCACCGACCATGGGCTTGATAATTTTGGGGATTCAGATATGGATGTTGATTCCGATGCAGGTATAGGTTTTCAATTTATAAGTCTGAAAAATTTCATTGCATTTTTTACAATTTTCGGATGGACAGGCCTAGCTTGTCTCGATGGCGGACTGGGAATAGGACTGAGTGTATTTATTTCAATTATTGCCGGTTTAATAATGATGGTAATAATGGCAAGTTTATTTTATTTTATGGGAAAACTAACCGAAAGCGGGAATTTTAAAATTAACTCTGCAATAGGACATACCGGCACTGTATATTTAAGAATTCCGGCAGCAAAATCCGGTGTAGGTAAAATTCAAATAAATGTAAGCGGGCTAAAAACACTTGATGCAGTAACAACCCATACCGATGATATAAAGTCTGGAAGTTTGATTAAAGTTGTTGATATTCATGAAGGAAATATTCTCGTAGTAGAACCATTATAAAAAATATTTAACTAAAAATT
The DNA here is from genome assembly GCA_937982115.1 of uncultured Bacteroidales bacterium. GTDB lineage: Bacteria > Bacteroidota > Bacteroidia > Bacteroidales > ML635J-15 > Bact-19. The sequence goes on from CALJNE010000015.1 coordinate 19,921, forward strand.
ATAACTATGGAAGGCGAATATTTAATTATTTTAGTAGTTTTAGCGGTATTTTTTGTATTTATCTTAATCATTACATTTTTAAGAAGATACAGAAGATGTCCGTCAGATAAGATTTTAGTTGTTTATGGAAAAGTCGGCAAAAAAGGCGATGAAACACGAACAGCCAAATGTATTCATGGTGGAGCCGCATTTATCTGGCCGATAATTCAAGACTACAGCTATCTGGATTTGACTCCGTTTTCGATAGAAATAAATTTAAAATCGGCACTTTCAAGACAAAATATCCGTGTTGACGTTCCATCAAGATTTACCGTAGGTATCAGTACCGAGGATGGAGTTATGCAAAATGCCGCCGAAAGATTGTTAGGTTTATCTCAACAGGAAATAAGTAAACTTGCCGAGGATATATTGTTTGGTCAATTGCGTCTTGTTGTTGCAACAATGGATATCGAAGAAATAAATTCAAACAGAGATAAGTTTTTGGAAGCTGTATCTTCGAATGTAGAGGCAGAGTTAAAGAAGATAGGGTTAAAACTTATAAACGTAAACGTAACCGACCTCAACGACGAATCGGGATATATAATTGCATTAGGAAAAGAAGCTGCTGCAAAAGCTATTAACGATGCAAAAAAATCCGTTGCCGAAAAGAATAGAGACGGTGAAATCGGTAGAGCAGAGGCCGAAAAAGAACAAAGGATTAAAGTTGCAAGTGCTTTAGCTCAGGCAAAAATCGGGGAAGCCGATGCTCAACGCGAAGAACGTATTAAAACTTCTGAAGCAGATTCACGGGCCGTTGAAGGTGAAAATACTGCTAAGATAACAATTGCAAAATCAAATGCTTTAAGAAGAGAACAAGAAGCTGAAGCCGAACGTATTGCAATAACAGCAGAAAAAGTTAAACGTGCCAAAGCTCTCGAAGATGCTTATGCCGCCGAAAAAGTTGCTGAAGAAATACGTGCTCAAAGAGATAAAGCAACTCAATATGCAAACGTGGTTGTTCCAACTGAAATTGAAAAACAAAAAATCGAAATTGCTGCCGATGCTATTGCTGAACAAACCAGACGTCTTGCTGCAGGGGAAGCAGATGCTATATTCATCAAGATGCAAGCCGAAGGTAAGGGATTGTATGAAATTCTCAGTAAACAGGCAGAAGGTTTTGAAAAAATTGTTAAAGCTGCCGGCGACAATACCAGAGATGCTGTAATGTTAATGATTGCCGATAAATTACCGGAAATAGTTAAATCTCAGGTTGAAGCTATTAAGAACCTTAAGATTGATAAGATTACGGTTTGGGATAATATGAGTGCAGGTAAAAATGGAGACAAACCATTAACCGCTAATTTTATCTCCGGACTGCTCGGTTCTATTCCTCCGTTTGATGAATTATTCAAAATGGCAGGTATTGAATTACCCGGCTATCTCAAAGGAAAAACTCCTCCAACAGACCAAGCTGAGTCAACGACATCGGAAGAAACACCAAAAACTGAATAATATCAAAAGTGCCGCTTTTTGCGGCATTTTTTTTATGAAATTGAATAAACAAAGCTTGTGATATTTTTTCGTTTATAAAGGTTTTCCCAATTTTGAACATCCTACAAATTATCTTCGATAATTTGAGGGTCTTTGTACTGATATGAACTTTTAGTTAAGTAGTTGTTCTGTTGACGTTTATCAGTTCGGTTTGTAGTGGGTTATTTGCGTTGTAGTATTTACTTGCCCCTTACTCCTTGTACCTTTTACCTTTTTAAAAAATTTATTTAAGAATTTGAATTTCAACTCTGCGGTTTTGAGACCTTTGAAATTCATTTTTTTCTTCGGGGTATAGCTTTTTTGTTGCAGCAAAACCTTTATAACGAAGTCTGTCAGTTGAAATGCCATTTAAAACAAGGTAATCGTACACAGCTTTTGCTCTGTTTACGCTTAGATTATAATTTTCGTTCACCATATCCCAACCATCTCCGGCTTCAGGGTCTTGACAACAAATATGTCCTTGTATTTCTATTTTTAATTCCGGATACTTTTTCATAACGAAAAGGAGTTCTAAAAGAGCATCCCTTGATTCAGGGAGAAAATTCGGAGTTCCACCTACAAAATTAATGTTGTTAAGCTTAATGTTTAAATCAGATTCGGAATCATCCTTCATTATCTCTAAAATCTTCTCTTCTATACCTGTTCGGATAATTGGAATCGTTGTTTCTTCTGTATTTATTGTTAGATTCTTATTATTGTTGCTAACTTCTTCAAGGTCGGGAGTTATTTCTTTATCTTTCGCAACAGAAGTATTATATATAATTTTTATTATTCCTATTCTATGTTCCGGAATGCCTCGGTCATTTTTGTTTTTTTGTAATTCTTCGGCAGTACCGGGGAAAAAACCTCTTCCAATAGATGAAATTACCTCTTTTTCATTAGTAAAACCCTTTATATACTCTTCAATAGTTTTGGCTCTATTTTTTGAAAGATTAAGATTATGATCATAAGATCCAAGAAAATCACAATATGCTTCAATAATAATCTTTTCTATTGAACTATATTCTTTAATTTTATTTAATTTTTGTTTTTCTGAAGGATTTAACTTGAATTCGTTAATTTCAAAATATACAACAACGCTATCAATTTGTTGAGCATAAAAACTGCAACATAACAAAATTGCAAAAAGGGATAAAAATAAATGTTTCATTTTTAATAGGTTAAAAATTTTACTAATAAAACATACAAAACTAAAATAATATTATTTGATGCAGAATAAAAAAAAATTATTTTTGCATCATAAAAATTGGCCCTATAGTTCAATGGATAGAACGGAAGTTTCCTAAACTTTAAATCCAGGTTCGATTCCTGGTAGGGCTACAAAAAATAAAGGGGCTTGTCGCCCCTTATTTTTTTAGTTAAGACCTCTGTTTTTCAGTAGAGCATCAATTTTAGGTTCACGACCTCTGAAGTTTACGTACATTGTCATTGGATCGTCTTTATGTCCGTTCGAGAATATGTATTTTTTGAGTTTGTCAGCAGTTTCTTTGTCGAAAATATCACCTTTTTCAACAAAAGCTTCAAAAGCATCGGAGTCTAAAACTTCGCTCCAGATATAACTATAATAACCGGCAGAATAACCTCCCGCAAAAATATGGCTAAAATAAGTACTTCTGTGACGTGGTGCAATTTCGGGAATAAGACCAAGCTTTTTCATTATGTTGTTTTCGGCTTCAACCGGATTTTTAAAATCAACAGTAGTAAGAGTGTGATAATACATATCCAGTAGTGCAGATGCTAAAAACTCTGTAGTTGCAAAGCCTTGATTGAAATGTGAAGCATCTTCAATTTTTTTTATTAGTTCATCAGGTATAGGTTGATTTGTTTTATAGTGTTTAGCATATTTTTTCATAACTTGGGGATGTGTAGCCCAATGTTCCATTAATTGGGAAGGTAATTCTACAAAATCTCTTGGAACATTTGTCCCGCTAACTGAAGGATATGTACAATCGGACAGCATGCCGTGTAAAGCGTGTCCAAACTCATGGAACAGAGTTTCAACTTCGTCCAAAGTGAGTAACGAAGGAAGAGTTTGGGTAGGTTTGGTGAAATTACAATTAACTGTGATAATAGGAATTACGTTTTTTCCATTGTATTTGAATTGTTCCCTGTATGTATTCATCCAGGCACCTCCACGTTTGCTTTCACGAGGATGATAATCCATGTATAAAACAGCAATTACTTCATTTTTTTCGTTTAAAACTTCAAATGATTCTACATCAGGATGATAAACGGGAATGTTATTTACTTTTTTGAATCTTAATCCGAAAAGTTTATTGGCAACTTCAAAAATACCATCTCTAACATTTTCCAGTTTAAAGTAAGGTTTTAATTCTTCTTCGTCGAGGTTGTATTTTTCTTTTCTTACTCTTTCGGTATAATATCTCCAATCCCAAACTTTTAGTTCATCATTTATACCTTCTTTTTTCATCATGGCTCTATACATATCTGCTTCTTTTGTGGCAACTTTAAGAGCAGGAGTCCATAATTGATTTAGTAAATTATACACGTTTTCGGTATTTCTAGCCATATTTTCTTCTAAAACATATTGAGCATGATTTTCATGTCCCAAAAGTTTTGCTCTTTCGATACGTAAATTTAGAATTTCAATAATTATTTTTTTGTTGTCAAATTCATTATTATTGTTGCATCTGTTGATGTAGGCTTGTTGAATATTTTTTCTAAGTTCTCTGTTTGAAGCATATTGTAAAAATGGCATTATACTGGGATTGTGAAGCGTGAAGACCCATTTTCCTTCATATCCTTTTTCTTTTGCAGTAATAGCTGCTGCTTCAATGGTTGCTGCAGGTAGGCCTGCAAGATCTTTCTCTTTTTCAATTATAAGCTCAAAATTATTTGTTTCAGCTAACATATTGTCGCCAAATTGCAATGATAAAAGGGAAAGTCTTTCATTTATTTCCATCAGGCGTTTTTTGCTTTTGTCATTGAGTTTGGCACCATTGCGAACAAAACTTTTGTAAGTAAGTTCCAATACTCTTTCTTGTTCTTTATTTAAATTGAGATTTGATTTATTATTATAAAGTTTCTCAATACGTTCAAACAGTTTTTCATTTAATGTTATTTCATCATAATGTTTAGAGAGTTTTGGAGAAATTCTTTGTGCAATTGCCTGCAAGGAATCGTTGGTATTTGATGACAGCATATTGTAAAATACACCACTAACTTTCGACAGTAGCAATCCACTATATTCAAGAGCTTCAATAGTATTTTCAAAAGTAGGTTCTTCGGAGTTGTTAATAATCTTTTCGATATTTTCTTTCTGCTCCTTCATTGCATAATCAAAAGCAGGTTCATAATGTTCGTTCTTGATTTCATCGAAAGGAGGAACACCGTAAGGAGTATTCCATTCTTTTAATAGAGGATTGGTTTTTGTAATATCCTCTTTGTCTTTTTGCTTACACGAATTAATCATAAGTGCAAAACTTAAACCTAAAACAATAACAAAAAATTTTTGTGTTCTCATAATCATTTATTTTGAATTTTTCCAAATATAAAATATTGAAATAATTCAAAATAATTTATTAACAAAATAATAAGTTTTTTAAAAGGCTTTGATAATGTTAACCAAATAAATTAGTTTTTAACAACTTTAAAAAAATTAGAACATTTATCACTTCTTAATTCCAATAGGTATAATCCTTCTTTGAAAGATGACATTTCTTTCACAACAAATTTATTCCCTGAATTTTGAGTTACGAGGTCTTTGATTTTTAATAAAGTTTTACCTGTAATATCATAAACAAATAGGGAGTATTTATCATTAATATTTTCGGTAACATAGATAGTGAAAACGTCGTTGAAAGGATTGGGATAGATTTGAGAATTTGATAAGAAATCATTATTTGTTGAAATGTTTTGATCTACGATTAATTCTACCGGAATAATTAAAATTGTTGATGGGTCACTTATTTTTAAATCGGCATAATATATTCCGGGTTCAAGTCCGTGAGTGTCGTAAATTAAATCAATGCTTTGGGAGTTGAGGTAAGGAATGGATCCTGTTGATGGAACAGCTCTAAGCCAAAACGCCGAAGGGTTAGGCAGAATTATGCTGGAGCTTACGGTATGCGGTTCAGAACCATAAATATCTCCATAAATAGTATAATTGATAATTGAGAAATCGTCTGTAAAATCAGGGTCGAAACTTAAATTTACTGTTGCAACACCTGTCTCGTTTTCACGTATTTCGCCCCATTGTCCGGGTGCATTCCATTCAAGAGTTGTTCCGCAACCGGTTGAATTGTTGGAAAATAAAGTTCCTGACGGACCAACCATATTTGTGGATGAATTTATACAGATTTCTTCAGAGAAATTTATAACAACTCTTTTTATCCATTCTAAATCAGGTGAGACACAATTTGCAAAAAACTGAACATCAAGAGTTTGTCCGGGTAAAAATGATTCAATGTTTGTTGTAAGGGTAGAGCCGGCGATGTTCTTTTTGCCTCCTTGCTGAGGAATCACCTCTATTGTGAAGTTAACTTCTCCTCCGCCAATGTTTTGTATAATTAGTTCATCGGTATCTGTATCATCCGGAAGCATGGTTTTTGAAATGTTTTGTGTTTCACACCATAACATAGGAGGTAAATTATTATAGGCAGGGAAAATAATTTTGTCAATCCATGCAGCATCTGCTCCGGAACTAATAGAACCATCTTTTCGGTACCGCCATGTGAAAGTATGCTGTCCTGCTGTTACCGGTATTGTGTGAATTGCCCAATTTAAATTACCAGACCAATTAGCAACAACAACGTCATCAATCAGAAATTCAAGAAAATCATAATAAGCTTCAGAATCAACTTTTCTGGCAAAAGAAATTTCGCCATCTGCAACTACATTTAATTCAATCTGCAAAACGCTCATTTGATTATGTGTAATTGCTCCCGATTTTAAACAATAAGCTCCTTCGTAAGGGTTCTGTGAAGATATTACCCAGGGAAGATTACCTCCATTAATCCATTGAAAAGCTGATAAGTCTCCGGTTTCAAAATTTTCTTCAAGAATACCAATTACTAATATAACCGGAATATCTTGTGTGTAACCATAATCTGCATTTACATGTAAAATAAGATTAAACACATCATTCAAATTGCAACTTGAGCTTGCTGTAATGTTAAAAGTTAACATGGTATTTGTCCCTGCATTTAAAATATTGATGCTTTGAGGAGCAGTATTTATCGTAATTTTTGGATCATTTGAAACCAATGCGGCAGTTATGTTTGTGGCAGAAATTAATCCTTGATTTTTTATGTTAAAAATTATGTCAGCTGTTTCATTTGGATATAAACAATTGTCGTTACCATCATTAATAAACATGCTGATGATTTGTAATTCTGGCATATTGATGGTTAGAGAATTGTTTAATTGGGTTTGGAAATTATTATCGGCAGTTATATTAAGAGTAAATGGTTCAACAGTTGTACTCGGAATATTATTAGAAATTGAGATGTTAAAAGTTGCATTTTGAGATGAGTTTTGAGCAATGGCGGTTATGTTAAAGTTGTTTGAAGTAAAACTCAAATAAGGACTATTAGATGATGCTGAAACTAAAACATTATTAACCGGACAGCCTCCCGAGTTTAAAATCGGAACGGTAAGTTGAATATTTTCTCCTGCAGTCGCAATATTATCGTTTCCATCAATAATAGATACCTGTCCTAAAAATAAGTTTGGAGCATAAGCTGTATAAGTAAAATTATAGTTCCATGTACCTTGATATGAAGTTACAGTAAAATTCAATTGAAAATTGTGATTATTCGGAATGTTTGCAGCAACATGAAATGAAAAGGCATTATTTAGATTAACATTTCCATCAGTAGGTATATTAGGAGCTGTATTTGATCCGTCAATTATGCTAATATAAGGGTCATTACTGGTCATCGTTATATTAATACCGGTACAGGTATTCGACATTGGATTAGTAATAGCCATATTAACATTAACAGTTTCATTATACTCAATAATAGAATTATTAGGTGTAGTAATAGTTGGGGATAAGATTAAACCGTCAGTAATAAAATATAAAGTCTTACGATTATGAATTCCATTATTGTCAGTTACTTTTATAGGAATAGGTAAATTAGTATATTGAGTTGTTGGTGTTCCGGAAAGAATACCTGAGGATGTGAGGTTAAATTCTTCAGGAATTGTTTTTGGTGTAAGAGTATATGTAAAACCATCAGGGACGTTAGATAAATCATTAAAATGAAAATATTGAAAAATTTTTTCGTCTCCGGCAGAAACTCCGCAAACATAACGGTCTTGAGGAGTGAGGTTAGCATTTTTGTACTGAAATTTTATCCTACCGTCGTTAAATAAAGTCATTGCGAAATTTATTTTATTGTTTTCCCAGATAATTGTTTTATAATTTGAGCCGGATAAAGTTTTTACAGTTGAGGTTTGTGAATAAATGTAGAAAGGAGCAATACATAAGTTATGAATAAAAATAATTGGTTCATTGTTATAATTGTAAGGTAGGTCTTCACTAAAATTTGATTGAAATACTACGAGACCATTGTTTTTTACATAAACGGTATTGTAATTTTTTCCATAATATTTGAAATTAAACCCTAAAGAAACCGGAGTGAACCCGGTAGCAGAAATTGTTGTACCTCCGGATGGAAAAGTTTCTATGCTCTCACTAACATCAAAATCGTTGTCAAAACTCCATTCATAGGGAGGATTTCCACCGTCGGCATTAAGTTGAGTTGAAAAATAACTGCCGATAGGAGACATCAAATAATCGTCTCCAATTATCTGAGGTTTAGAGTGTGATGGAGTTAAAATTACACTCATCATTGCTATACCGTTGTTTGGAATATTTTGCGGGGGATTTGTAGAAACTGTTTCAACAGGGATTCCTGAGCTGTAGTTTATCACAGAAAAACTATTGATAGTACCGCTTCCCCAATAATCATCATCTCTTTCTGTAACGATTATGAAAAATTTAGCTTGTTGATTTTCATTTATAAAATTCAGAAAAGGAGTTAAGTCCAATCCGAATTCAATAGTTTTGTCGGATTCAGATGTCCCGCCTGTCATATAACGGTCTCCTCCTTGATAATCAAAAATCGGAAAATCCAAAATGTATTCAGGATATGTTGTTGAAGTATTTAATGACATACCGGCCACAACTTTTATTCTTTTACGATTTGTGTAAGTTATGGATGCTTTTGCTGTTAGTTGAGGTTGGTAATTAGGATTAACTTCCATAACATTAACGAGATATTTCCAGAAAGCACCAACACTACCATTTCCGGCAATGGCTTTGTACATGATATAGCAATATCCGTTGTTAGCCCACGAAGGACCTCCGCTATAAGTATTACACATTTTAATACCTCCGATTTCCCAGTCTCTCATATCAACAATTCCATCACCATTTATGTCAATGTGATTAGTGTATTGACCGTCGCCGTTGTAATCGTATCTTATTGAGTCATTAAATCCCATTATTGTCATAGCATGCGATGTGCTGGCAGTTAGTTCGGTAAGAACAAATTTTCCGCCTTCTTCCGTTCCTACTGGAAGGGTTGCATTAGGGTAGGGAACTGTTGAATAAAAAACTGCAGCACCCCCTTTTTCATCACCTCTTGCATGGTCGTATAGCCATTGCTTTAGTAATTGTAGCCCTTCAGGAGTTGATACATTAATTTTATATGCATTTTTAATACGATTATGCATTGCTGAATAGTAAAGATTGTAACCTGTTATCCATCTAAGGTTTCCTCCGTAGTCAATAGTCCCTCCATATTCAGCCTGATTTGGAGTTCCAACAGTTCTTAAAACTTCGAAAGTATGATAATAACTTACACCTGAACTTCCCCAGTCTCCTGCAGCCCAATTGTACACAAAACCTGTAGGATAAAGATTATTATTATTGTTTGCAGGTAAATTTCTTGCAGCATTCATTTCATAAGTAAAACACATACCAGTACTGCTTGCTTGCCCGCAACTCATTCCAGATTGTTGAAAAACAGGTCTCCAATTAGGCGAAGTTGAATTATCTACCTTGTATGGTAAAGGACTTTTATAACCGGATTTTAATTCTAAATCCGGCAAACTCAATAATAATTGCTGGTCTTTAATTGAAAGTTCTTCGGGAGAAGAAAACTTTTCTGTGTTTTGTGCAAAAATTGAAAGACAATTCAGCATTAAAAATGATGCAAAGACTAAAAATTTTGCTGATAGTTTCATATAAATGGAATTTTTTGTAAATATAATTAAAAAATATTATAAGTTTGCAAAAATTTTAATTATACAAATTTTTGTGGGTGCTTTTTAATTTTTTATTTAATTGCTAAAAATGAAACACTTCAATAAAAATATTATAGATTTATATCGAAAGGTTTTACAAGTTAAAACTTGTCCCTGGTGTGGGAGTGAGCATTTTATCAAGCATGCAAAGTATCATTATACTTACCGTTATAAATGTAAAAGCTGTAACAGAACTTTCTTGCCCAGTACAGGAACCTGTATTCATTACATTCATAAGAAAGTTCAGTTTTATGATTATGCTAATGTTCTGAAAAATGAGGGATTATTATCTTTATCTACAATGTGTAAAAAATTTGATATTGCTCCATTGACTTCTTTTGACTGGCGCCATAAACTTATAATGTCAATTCCGAGAAATGATAAGTTTTTGGGGAATGAAGTTATTGGTTATAATTTACAATTTAACTTTAGCCGAAAGGGACGTAAAGGAATTCTGAATCCATTATCAAGTATTAAAGCAAAAGGATTACTTACTGATGAAAAATACAAAAGTCAGGTATTTTCTTTAAGTAATTCAAAGGAATTAGTATCTAAATTAGTTACAGTAGGGGAAGTGAAACTACAAGACATTGAAAGGACTATTGCTAAAAATATTTGTCTAACAAAAAATTTGTCGTTTAATCAAGAAATTCATGGACTGACAGAATTTGCAAAGAAAAAGAGATTTAATTTAATTGATACGACAAAAAAATCTTTAGATAATAAAAAAAACATATTCAAAAATAATTTCAGTAGTTTGAATTTGGAATTTAAAGTATTGATAAATAAAATTAAGAAAGGAGTTGCCACAAAGTATTTGCCCTTATACTGTAATTATTTTGTGACGTTCTATTCAAAGAAATTCTCTCCTTTTGCAAAAAAGATTATAAATCAAAAATTTACATGGGCTTTTTACACTTTGACAGAACAATTTTATAAAGAATTCATTCTGAACTACACAGAAATGAATTATGCAAAGCCAACAAAACGAAAGTGGAAAACTTCGAACAAATATTATTTTAAAAAAGAAATGTTTCCTTATTAAAAAATAAAAGCATAAGGATTTTGGGTTAGAAACAAGCATTAATTATTTTCAACTTCTAATAAATGAAAGAATTTTTTGTCATCAATTGTTTTTATTGCAGCTTTAAGTTTTACAAATTTTCCAATGCATGGTTGTTTTTCAGGAGTATTGTAAATTTCTTTAGTTTGTTCATCAACAAACATATCTGGAATGTCAGTATTGCATTTTAAAAACTCTAATAAATTGTCTCCGCCATCGTCAGCATAAACTTCAAATTCAACTACCGAATATTTTTTTGAACTTAATGAAATTGTCTCAGCATCTAGAGTACTTAAACTTTTATTCTCCTCAAAAATTCCAAAAACGAATACGTATGATTGTTTTCTTTTACCGGTTGGAATTACTTGTAATAATTTGCCTTCCGATGTGAAAATTTGTTCTTCAGAAAAATCATTAGTTAAAAGTTCTGCAAATTTTGGTTTCCAGATTTTATTGTAACTTTCATCTTGCGAGAATATAACACTAACGGACAAGCACAAGAAAAATATTAACATAATTGATTTCATAGAATTTAATTTTAAGACATTTCAACCATTTCAAAAACTATTCCAGTATTTTTGCTGCTGCAAATTCAATAACATTATCAATTCCATTTTGCCTGTCGGTTTCCGAAAGTATTACAGTGTAATCAGGAGGAACTCCGTTTTCATAGTTTTCCCCATTAACGGCAATAGTTCTGGTAATAGAAAATCTGTATGTCCACCCGTTTGGTAATTGCCCTCCGTTTGGTAAGCCTAAACCACCTCCGGTAGTATCTCCAACCAATTTAATGTTTTCGGTAGCATAGGTGCTGACAGAAAAGAATGATGACGCTGAATATGAACCTCTATCAGTTAAAACAAAAACTTTCTTTAGATATTTAGAGCCATTTCGGGGTTTTATCTTAACTTCTTCTAAAACTGAAAAATCATCTTTGCCCGGTCCTGTTTTTATTTGTGTTTCATATATTTTTGTGTTGTCTTCAATAAAGGCCGATAATAATTTAAAAACATTGCTTACATATCCTCCGCCGTTTTGTCGAATGTCAATGATTAAACCTTTAGTATCTTTATAACGATTTATCAAGTAATCAAGTTCATAATCACTAATAAGTGAATTACTGAAAGAAGAATAGAGAATATATCCGATTTGTCCGTCTTTAATGAAATTATGTTTAAAGTAGCCTGTAATCATATAATTGTCTTTGAGATAATTAATTCTTATCACATCGAAATCAGCATTTGAACGTCCAACATAAAATCTATCATATCTTGAGATATTAAAAGGAGATTTTAAATTCACATGTCCGTCTCGCAATTCGTTGAGCATTGCTGCTAAAACATTGAATAAACTGTCATCGCTGATATCATCATTAACCAGAGGTCTGTAAACATTATAAACGCTGTCCCAATTTATTCTTTTATAATCCAAAAATGCATATTTTTGATTAATTTCATTCCATAAATATTCAAAATTATTAACAGGATTATTTTCTATTTCTTTCTCAAAAAATAATTTTTCGCAGGAATTAAAAACTAATGCAAAGGCGATTAAAAATAAAAATATTATGTATTTATTTTTTTTCATGACTATTTACTTTTAAAAATTAACGAAAAATACAACGAGTGATATGAGACATTCAATGTCGAGGGTTTTTGCTTTGAATAAACTCCTACCTGCCACCTGTAACCATAGCGAAACATATTGCCGTTTGATAAAACTTCGTTTAATGAAAAATCTGTTTGTAATCCGGTAAATAACCCTATATTCATCTTATATCCGTTAAAAATCGCCGAATTATTTAATGTGGCATTTCCAGGATTTGTAAATTCAGGACGATAAATGCCGCTAATAACAGGAATGGAAAGGTCAAAATCCATCCTGTATTTACGATCTTTAGTTTTATATTTTATTAACCAAAGAAGTTTCTTTTCCTTTGATGCTTTTATAAACAGCAACTTGTATTTAAAATCGAAATTTAGATTTGAAATGTTGCTGAAAGTAAAAGCTGCATTACCAAAAGCCTCGTTTACCCAAATTATTGAATGATTTTGCAAACTGCTTCCTATATAGTATCTATAACTAACCGAAGATAATTCTTCTAATAAACGAGAATAATTGAAATTAAATATAAACTGTTGAGTACTTGAAATAAAAAAATCATCGTTTGTGGAAAGATTATACATACCGCCATAGTAGTCAATTCCGTAATTGTAAATACCTTTTGGTCTCTGTATGGTTCTTGATAAATTTATCCTTGCAGCAGTTAAATTATAAAATAATGGTGTTGTAAGTCGGTCATGGATTTTACCTGTGCTAAATCCTGCAGAAGTCTCAATGTATGAAGACTTTTCAGGAAAAGTAAAAATGTCCTCTTGAGAACTTAATGATAGTCCAACAACGCAAAATAGTATTATCGAACAGAGCTTTTTCATGTATTTTTTTTGTCAATTTTAATAATTTTTTGGGATAAAAACTATTTTTGTTAAAAATTTGTAAGAAAGTAAAGATGAGAAAAATCTATTGCGTCGGAGAAACTGTTTACGATATTATCTTTAAAGATGAAAAACCTGTTGAGGCCAGACCTGGAGGTCCTGTTCTTAATACTGCTGTCTCGCTTGGAAGGTTGGGAGAAAAAGTTTATGTAGTTGGTGACCAGGCTGATGATGTTATAGGAAATTTAATCGCAGATTTTCTTGTGGAAAACAATGTTTCTACAAAATATTTAACTTTGTATAGTGGAGCAAAATCAAGACTTTTATTGGCCTTTCTGAATGAGTTGAGTGAACCGGATTATAGTTTTTATAAAATTAAAGTTAATGGCGAAATTAAAATTATTTTTCCCGAACCTAAAAAAGAAGATATTATCGTTTTCGGGTCCTTTACTTCTATAAAAAAGGAGGTTAGAGATGATTTAGTGAAATTTCTAAAGACAGCAAAAGAAAATAATTCGCTTGTTATTTATGACCCTAATTTCAGACCAGTTCATAAAAAAGTTTTGAACGAGGTAAAAGATTATATCGTCGAAAATATTGCATTTGCTGACATAGTAAAAGGTTCAAACGAGGATTTTAATAATATTTTTGAGTCAAACTCTGCATTATCAACATGGAAGTTATTAAAGGAATTTGATTGTAAAAACTTGATTTATACAGCAAATAAGTATGGAGTAAATCTTTTTACGGAAGATTTTCATAAGGTTTTTGATGTGCCTCGTATTGAACCGATTTCAACAGTGGGAGCAGGAGATAATTTTACGGCAGGTTTAGTGTATGCATTAATCAGGGAAAATATTTTTGCTGAAGATTTAATCCACCTCGACCCTGATATTTGGAGACGAATAATCCGGGTAGCAATAGATTTTGCCATCAGCGTTTGTCTAAGTTATGATAACTATATTGACCAGAATTTTGTGATAGATTATCTCCGAAATAATAGATATAAAGGATGTTAATTCCAGCCTTCTAATTATAGTTAAAAAGCCTACCAAACTCCTGAAATTTTCTCTCCACATTTCGGACATTTTCCTTTAAAATCCTTGCTGCTTTGAGTATTATATCCAATCCTGCGAATTATTCTTTCTCCACACTTAGGACAATATGTATTTATTTCAGAATTTCTAACATTGCCTAAATAAACATATTTAATTCCTTTAGATTTAGCAATTTCAGCAGCCTTTTCAACTGTCTCAACCGGAGTGGGAGGTACATCCGACATTTTGTATGCCGGAAAAAAACGACTGAAATGTAAGGGAACATCCTGCAAGTTGTTTTCTACCATCCAATCACACATTTTAGAAATCATTTCCATATCATCTGTATATCCCGGTATAATGAGATTTGTAATTTCAACCCAAACATTATGCTTTTTTAACAGTAAAATTGTTTCTAGAACCGGTTGAAGACTTCCTCCCGTTATTTGCCGGTATAATCTGTTGTCAAAGCATTTTAAATCTATATTGGCAGCATCCAAGTAGGGGATAAGTTCAAGTAATGGTTCTTTATTTATGTATCCGTTAGAAACCATAATATTTTTTAATCCTGCCTCGTGAGCAAGTTTTGCCGTTTCGAGCATAAATTCATAAAAAACCGTTGGCTCAGTATATGTGTAAGAGATTGATTTGCTGTTGTATTTTAATGCTAATTCAACAATTTGTTGCGGACTTGCTGATGTATATTCAATTTCTAACGGAGAAGCTTGTGATATTTGATAGTTCTGGCAGTTCTTACAGCTGAAATTGCATCCTGCAGTACCTAATGACATAGTGTTGGAGCCCGGCATAAAATGATACAAAGGTTTTTTTTCTACCGGGTCGTTATGAAGAGCTACAATTTTACCGTAACTTATAGATTCAAGTTCTCCATTTATATTTTTTCTTGCATTGCAAATTCCTACTTCATCTTTTTCCAATGTGCACTTGTGAGGACACAATTCACACCTTACTTTCTTTTCTTCTAGTTTGGTGTAGTATTTAGTTTTTTTTTTCGGAAATAAACCAAAGTCTTTTTCTGAAAAAACTATGGCTTCATAGGTGTAAATATCTGCATCTTTCCAACCTGTCCAACCTATTCCTGCTTTATCGCGAGCACAATGTCCCAGAAATTCTTCAAGCGACCAACCTGTTTCTGTTGCAACTTGAGGTAAAAATGTTCCGCCTCTGCCGTTTTTGATAATGTAAATTCCGTGTTTTCCCAGTACAATTTCGTCTATTGAACTGATTTTTTTCATTGGCGTGAGAACAGAAATCTCAATATCAATTTCATCTAATTCATTTTTAGTAACTGGGCTAAAACGGGGGTCGCGAGTAGCTGCAGAAATAGCCATATCTATAACTACTTCATAAAGAGGAACTTTGGGCTCGAATTGACCGATACATCCTCTTAAAGCTCCGTTTTTATGGAGGGTAACAAAGGCTCCACACTGATTTTTCAGATTATCTGTAATGTTTATAGAGCTTATATTGGGTCTTTTATTATTATTAATTTTTTCTTCAACCGTTAGACGAGCTAATTTTAATAATTCAATTTTCTCTTCATCAGATAAACTGAAATCGTTGTTTTGATTTTTTATAACAGAAATAGCCCAATAACCAACAACTTTGTCCTTGCTGCCATAAGGAGAATCTCCGGAATTTTTGTAATCAATAGGAAGATATGTATAATTGTTGTCGGTTAGATACATTAAAGTTAAAACAGCCGACCATCCGCAACAAGTAGTAGCTAAATTATTAACCTTATTTTTCTCATACTTTGAAATCAGATTAATTAAACTGTCGGGTTTTCCGCTTAATATTGCTTCTGCAGTTTCGTTGTCAATCCTTAAAGCATCTTCATAAGACGGGTAATGAGAAAAATCGCTGGAGATTACAAAAATGTTATTTTTATTGAAATAAGGTTTTAATGCTTTAGCAATTTTTTTTGCTGTATTTATAGCATCCTGTCCTATAACTATTGGAATTATCTGGAAATCATTTTTTAAATGTACCTGTAAAAATGGCAGTTGTACTTCGATACTATGTTCTGTTTTGTGTGCTTCGGGTAGAAACTTAAAAAAGTCGTTTTCGTTTATCAATTTATTTGCTAAATCAATATTTACTTTCACTTCGCCTAATGGAGTTAAGTAACTTCCTGCACTGTATATTGAAGCTCCGTCAAAGTAAGTGGTATGACTAGCAGCAATTATGAAAACATTTTCATATTTTTTATCCGGATTTATCTGATTAATTGCCGAAGCAGCAATTTGTCCACTGAAAACATAGCCGGCATGAGGAGAAATTACTGCAATAGCATCAGACTTTCGACTTTTAGCACTCGAAAAATAGTATTTTACATCATTTAGTAAATCATTTTTATTAGCAGGATAAAATCTGCCGGCAACAGCTGCATCGCGATTCATAAGCTCTTGTTTTTTAGATTGTTGTGCACATCCGTTATAAAATAAAAATAATAATATTGGAATAAGGATTATCCTCATAATCAACCGAAATGTAATTTGCTTTACAAATATAATAAAATTTTTCTTGAAATCAAATTAACATTTAGTTAAATTGTATTGCGAGGTTTTACGAGATTGTAAATTTTATTTAATAAAATCTCTTCTTTTATGGGTTTTGTTATATAATCGTTACATCCTGCATTTAATGCTCTAGAAATATCCTCGTGAAGAGCATAAGCTGTTTGAGCGATTATTGGAATTTTAGTGTCAATTTTTCTGATTTGTTTCACAGTTGCAAAACCATCAAGTTCCGGCATTTTCATATCCATTAAAATACAATCTATATCTCCGGAATATTTATTAAATTTTTCGAAAGCTTCTACTCCTGATTCAGCAACAATTATCTCGAATTTGTCTTCAGGCAAAATCTCACGATAAAACAAATGATTTATTTCTTCATCGTCTGCAATAAGTATTTTTATTCTATCATTCA
>CALJNE010000016.1 GCA_937982115.1 uncultured Bacteroidales bacterium
ATTGGATTATGAGTGATTTGAATGAAATTAATAATGGGATACAAGAAGTAGCGACAGAAACTACCAAAAAGAAAAACGGTAACGGCAGTAGTAATTATTCTGCTGATAGCATAACAGTATTAGAAGGACTTGAGGCTGTAAGAAAACGTCCGGCAATGTATATCGGTGATATAAGTGTTAAAGGCTTGCATCACCTTGTTTATGAAGTCGTTGATAATTCTATAGATGAAGCACTGGCCGGTTACTGCGATAAAATTTTGGTGCAAATAAATGAAGATAATTCGATTTTAGTCGAAGACAATGGGAGAGGGATTCCTGTTGATATGCATGAAAAAGAAGGAAAATCTGCTCTCGAAGTTGTAATGACAGTGCTTCATGCCGGCGGTAAATTTGACAAAGATACATATAAAGTTTCCGGTGGGTTACATGGTGTTGGTGTGAGTTGTGTTAATGCTTTATCTGAAAAGTTAGTTGCTACAATTAAACGCGACGGAAAAATATATCGTCAGGAATATTCTATCGGTAAACCTGTTACTGAAGTCGAGGTTGTTGGAGAAAGCGACTCAACAGGAACAATAATCGAATTCTGGCCTGATGCTTCAATTTTTACTACTACCGAGTATCAATACGAGATTCTCGCAAATAGAATGCGAGAACTTGCTTATCTTAATGCAGGCATTGAAATCACATTGATTGACAGAAGACAAAAAGACGAAAACGGTAAACCGAAAACAAAAGTATTCTTCTCCAGAGAAGGGCTCAAAGAGTTTGTAGAATATCTTGATGCAGGACGCGAAAAATTGATAGAAAAAATTATTCATATTCAATCCGAGAAAAACGGCGTCCCGGTCGAAATAGCTCTTCAGTATAATAATACTTTTACAGAAAATGTGTTTTCTTACGTCAATAACATTAATACAATTGAAGGCGGAACTCATCTGACAGGTTTTCGACGCGGTCTTACTCGCACTCTGAAAACTTATGCTGAAGAAATGGGATTTTTATCAAAATTAAAATTCGACATTAATGGCGATGATTTCAGAGAAGGTCTTACCGCTGTAATTTCTGTCAAAGTTGCAGAACCTCAGTTCGAAGGACAAACCAAAACAAAACTTGGTAACTCAGACGTAAGTATAGCTGTTGACCAGGCCGTTAGCTCTTATTTGAAAAATTATCTCGAGGAAAATCCTAAAGATGCCAAAGCTATCGTTGATAAAGTAGTTTTAGCTGCTACGGCTCGACATGCTGCCAGAAAAGCCAGAGAACTTGTTCAACGTAAAAATGTTTTGGGAGGAGCAGGGTTGCCCGGCAAATTGGCCGATTGTTCCGAAAAAGATCCTGAAATATGCGAATTATTCCTTGTTGAGGGAGATTCTGCAGGCGGTACTGCAAAACAAGGTCGTGATAGAACATTTCAGGCTATTCTGCCTTTGAGAGGTAAAATTCTGAATGTTGAAAAGGCCATGCCTCACAAAGTGTTCGACAGCGAAGAAATTAAAAATATATATACTGCTCTTGGTGTAACTATTGGAACGGAAGAAGATTCTAAAGCTGTTAATATTTCCAAATTACGTTATAAAAAAGTTATAATAATGACTGATGCCGATGTTGACGGTTCTCATATAGCAACTCTTATTATGACGTTTTTCTTTCGTTATATGAGACCTTTAATCGAAAACGGACATTTATATATAGCAACTCCACCTCTTTACTTGATTAAAAAAGGAAAAATAGAACGTTATGCCTGGACAGAAAAAGAACGTCAGCAAATTGTTGAGGAATTAGGTCAGGGCAAAGAAAGTTCGTTGCATATTCAACGATACAAAGGTCTTGGTGAAATGAACGCCGAGCAACTCTGGGATACTACAATGAATCCGGCTACCAGAACATTACGTCAGGTAACAATTGAAAATGCCAGCGAAGCTGATCACATTTTTGCTATGCTGATGGGCGATGAAGTTGCTCCCCGACGTGAATTTATTGAAGCTCACGCTACTTATGCTAAAATTGATGTTTAATTGATTTTATGACTTTTCCGAAAGAAACTGGTGCTTTACTGCCCAAAAATGTAAATAAATGGATTTTTTTCGGATTTTAATTTATCGTTCATAATAAATTCAACAATCTTATCAGGTTTAATATCTTTTGTTAAGATGATGTTTTGATTATTTAAAATATAAATTCTTGGAGTTTTGAAGGTTCCGTAATACATTTGAAATCCGGTATTTTTTTTAGGGTCGTAAGCATTAATCCACGGTAAATCATTTTCGGTAATAAATTCTCTCCATTCTTCGATATTTTCCCCTGCCAGTACAGCTAAAATTTCTGCTTTATTATCCTTTATTTTTGAATATTGCCCTAATAAAACAAAAACTGTTTCGTTGCAAATATCACAATCCGGTTCCCAGAAAAACAAAATTTTATATTCTGAGTTTAATTCATAAATCGAAATATTGCTACCATCAGATTTTTCAAAAGTTAAATCTTTAGCTTTGTCGCCAATCAAATTATACTGTGTTGATGATATTTTAAATTCAATCATCGCTTTAGCTTGAGAATCCAACCAGGAAGGTTGATTTGCAAGGAAATATTTTTTGCCGATATAAACGAGGTATCTTTCTAGCCTAATATCTTTAGCCTTATCATACCTTGAAATTAAATAACTTAAAACATACCGATTTATATTCTGACTGTCTTTTGTCTTTGAAATCAAATAATCTATATCAGGGAAAACACTTTCATAATTATTTATTCTGGTGTCGAAAAAATAAAAACAATAATCTTCGATAAGTTTGTGAAAAATGAATTCCGGAGTGTAAATTAAATAATCTTCAGAAAAATCTATTCTGTCGAGATAATGTTTTTTGTAAAATTCAAAATGTTTTTCTGGATTCGTATATCTTAATTCTTCCATTGAAACATCCGGCTTGAAAGGCTCGAGTATTGATAGAATTTTATAAAAAAAACTGTTCGAATCTGACATTCTTTTATATTTTGAGTAGATTTCAAATTGTTTATAATCTAGTTCTTTTAATTCGTTATTAATAAAAATTAATGTGTCGGGTTGAAACTTTCCGTAAAAATCTTTTTCGATATTTAACTGCGATCTGCGTAAGTTTATTGAAGAAATTTCTTTTTGCATTTCGGCAAAAAGCTGATACTCCCGTTCTCCTGTGATATTGAGGTCGTTTAATAAATTGTTGTAAGTTGTTCGGATAGAAAAAGTATCAGTATTTTGAATTAAAATGTCGAACCTGCTGTATGGAGGAACAACAATAAAATAAACTCCTTTGTGGAGTTTATTATTTTTGGAAAAAATAGCATTACCATTTTTTATGAATGAAGTATCCAGAACCTGGAAATCAGGACCTATATGCAAACCTAAATAAACTGCAGTTTCGGGGCAATCTTTAATTTCAAGTTCGATTTTATAGGCATAAGAATAAAAATTTAATGCCATCAACAAAGTACCGGCATAAATTATTTTATGAAAGCAGTTTCGTGTTGAATTATTTAATTTCACCTCTTTCTTTTTTCTTTTCGAATTCAATCAAATCTTTAATGTTTTCAACACCAATTCTTTTACCTATAATTTTTTTGTTTTTATCGAGAACAAAAATTACCGGAGTGCTATAAATATCGTAATAATCTCTGAATTTTGAATGAGGGTATGGACCATCCCAAACATTTATCCAACCTTCCTCAATGAGATTTTTTTCTTCAATGAATTTTGCCCATTCTTCTCTATCATATTGAGTGTATAGTGCAAAAACTTTTACACCTAAATTCTTTAAAGTATCTCTAAACTCTTGCATTAGTTTAGGTACTTCTTTTTTACAATGACCACAACTTGGTTCGAAAAATACCAGGATTGTATAATCAGCAACAACCTGATGCAAAGAATAATATCTGTCATCAAAACCTTGCAATCTTTTTAAATCAGGGGCTATATTTCCTAATTTATTTGGGGAAATCTTTTCAACACGTTCAGTTAATTTTGTCAAAAATTCTTTATCTGCCCAATATGCTTTACCATTTAAGTACCAATCTTCGGCAATAGAAACAAAAACAGCATCATAGCCCATAACTTTTGATGTTTCAAAGTAATGAAGTAAATGAGAAACAGTGAATCTAAACATTAAAGTATCTCCGCTTTCATAAGCTTTGTTAATAACATATTTTGCCTCGGGAATAGCGGAATCGGGCATAGGAACAATCATTTTATCGAAATAATAATTTAGTTTTGCTTCAAAAATTGGAGTACGTAATAATCCGTGTTCTGAGAAATCAATGTTATCAAAATAATGTTTTTTGTAGAACCTGTATTGAAATTGCGGGTCGATAACGTTGCCGTTTTCGTCTTTTGGAGGTTCAGGAATATCAATATCTATAAGTGATTTAATTATTTTTGCAAAGAATGTGTCTGGGTTGTTTTTTACAATATCATTCATCATATTAACACGTTGTTTGTTGATTTCATTCATTTCTTTTCTGATTTTTTCGCTTTCATCGGGATTATCTTTATTGGCTTCTAACTTTTTATTTAAAGCTTGCATTTTTTCCTGCCAATCTGTCATATATCTTTGGTAATTGTTAAAGATTAAATTTTCATTATCACCTTTAACTTTCATGTTTTTTACGAAATCAGCAGTGTCGGTTTCAATACTAAATTTTTTATTATCACCGACTAAAATTTCAAAATATGTCATGTTTCTCGAAGGCATAATTACAAGATAAATACCCCTGTAAAGGTGTTTATCTTTTTTAAAGACCGCATTACCTTTGGAGTCAATTTTTGCTGTGTCAACAACGTATTTTTTTTCTCCGAAATGATGCCCCAAATAAACAACAGTATCTTTAACTCCATTTATTTTAACTTTTATCTCGTATTGGGCATTTAATGATGCAGTGATTAACAGTGCAGAAATCCAAACAAATAATCTTCTCATAGCTACAATTTTTTTTACAAATATATATCAACTTTATTTTGAATGTTTCTTTTTAACAAAATTTTTGCCAAATAAACTATTGTAATAAAAAAATAGTATTTTTATGAAGATTTTATAGGTTCAAATTATGGGTCTAAAATATTTTTTTATAATTGTTCAAAATGCATCGCTATTAATTACGTTTGCATTATTATATAATTATTTGTGGGTAAAAAATCCCCAAAAAAACAAATTTGTTTTTAAAATCATTTCAGGAATCATTATTGGTCTTTTATCAGTATTGATAATGAGTTTTCCTGCAATATTTTTTAAAGGAATTATTTTTGATACACGTTCAGTAATCCTGGCGATTTCGGGTTTGTTCTTTGGTTTTATTCCTACGTTTATAGCTACATTGCTGGCATTAGCTTATAGAATATATTTGGGAGGTGCCGGAATATACATGGGCATTGCTGTTATATTAACATCCCCACTGATTGGACTTTATTGGCATTATTTCCGAAAACATTGGAGTAGTAAAAATTTTATCCTTGAATTATTATTATTAGCTGTTATTGTGCACACGTTAATGTTTGGATATACTTTGCTTTTGCCAAAAGATAAAATTATTTCAACTATAGAAATCCTTTGGTTAAATCTTTTATTTGTTTATATCCCCGCAACTGTTCTTCTCGGCTGGTTTATGCTTAATCAAGAGTTCGCCTTCAAGAATATTCAAGCAGATAAAAGATTTATTGAAACTCAAAAGCGATTTATAACAATTTTGCAAAAATTGAAGTTATCTACTGTAATCCTTGATAAGAATTTTGAAATTTACTTTAATAATAAAACTTTTAATGAAATATTGAACTTAAATGATGAGCAAATTCAGAAAAAAAAGTTTAATGAATTATTTTCCGATACCAATAATAAGCCATTGTCAGAATTGCGTTTGAGAGAGTTGCTTTTACTTCCGAATTTTGAAACTATTTATATATCAAAACAACATAATGAAATACATTTATACTGGACTGTAGTTCAATTGTATGATTTAAACGGTGATATTGAAGGATACGCTTTGATTGGGGAAAATATTACCGAGAGATTGCTTTATGAAAAAGAATTACAGATAGCAAGAAATAAAGCAGAAGAAAGCGATAGACTGAAAACCTCATTTCTATCGAATATAAGCCATGAAATTAGAACACCGTTAAATTCAATCATCGGATTTTCTGATTTACTTATTGAAAAGGAGGATGATGATGAAAAAATAGAATTTTTATCTATAATAAAATACTCAAGCAACAAATTGCTGGATATTGTAAATGATGTAATTGATATTTCGAGACTTGAAACAGGTCAAATGAAAATTACCAGAGAATATTTTGATATTGGGGAATTTATATCTTTTGTGTTTAAAATATACGAGTCAGATAAGGTTTTATTATCAAAAAATAATTTAGCAATAAAGTTAGATTTACCGGATTATCTTAAGGGACAAAAACTATATTCCGATAAAACAAGAATACAACAAATTCTAAATAATTTAATAAATAATGCTATTAAATATACGGATAAAGGAGAAATTGAGCTAAGTTTAGAGTTATCGAGAATTAATGGAACAGATATGTTGGTGTTCAAGGTTAAAGATACAGGAAGAGGGATTCCCGATAACATGTTGAATATAATTTTTGACCGTTTTAGACAGGTGGAGGAAAACGATTATAGAACCGGTACGGGTTTAGGATTAAGTATTTGTAAAGGAATTGTAGAACTTTTGGGTGGTCAGATTTGGGTTGAAAGTACAGTAGGATTAGGTAGTATTTTTTATTTCTCTATTCCTTATATCCAGAAAGAAGAAAATTATAATGATTTTATTATTGAAAATGTTGATGAAGATTTAAAATTATATAATAAAACTATTGTAATTGCTGAGGATGATCCAAACTCATTTTATTATTTGAACAAACTTCTTTCCAAAAATGATTTAAAAATTTACCGGGCTGTAAATGGGAAAGAAGTTCTTGAGATAATAAAAAATCAAAAAGTAGATTTGATTTTAATGGATTTAAGCATGCCGCAAATGTCGGGACTTGAATGCACAAAAATCATACGTGAAACTGATAAAGAAATAAAAATAATTGCTCAAACTGCTTATGCTTCATTAAATGATAGGGACAGAGCTATTGATTCCGGATGCGATGAGTTTATTTCTAAACCTATTAATAAGCTTGAATTGTACAAAAAAATTAATGCTTTATTTCAAAATAAGATTTTAATTGAATGAGAAAAATTATTATTTGTCAAAACCTTATAAAACAATATAAAGAGGAGAAAAAACCTGCACTAGACAATCTAAATCTGGAAGTTCCCGAAAACTGTATTTTTGGTTTTTTAGGTCCCAACGGTGCAGGTAAAACTACAACAATAAAAATACTAACCGGCTTGATGAATTATAATTCAGGAACTGTAATTATAGATGATGAAATAATTTTACCGCATAAAACTGATTTTAGAAAAAAAATCGGTTATCTCGGACAAGACCAAAGAATGTTTGAGTGGATGACCGGAATTGAATTACTGAAATTTACCGCTCGCATTTTTGGGCAATCCGATAGTGAGGCAAAAAAATCCGCCGAAAAATATCTCGAAATTTCCGGGTTATCCGCAGCAGCTAATAAAAAAATAAAAGCCTATTCGGGAGGAATGAAACAAAGGTTGGGAATTGCTCAAGCTTTAATCGGAAATCCTAAAATATTATTTCTCGATGAGCCGACTTCTGCTCTCGACCCTATAGGAAGAAAAGAAGTCCTTGATTTTATTTACACTATTCGTAACGACTGCACAATTTTTATGTGTACTCATATTCTGGCAGATGTTGAACGTGTTTGTGATTATGTAGCCATTATTAACGATGGAAAATTGATTGAGCAAAATTCAATATCCAATATAAAAAGTAAATATTCATCAAAACTTCTTGAAATTTCTTTCTTAAATAATGAAGATATTGCAAAATTTATAAGTTACTCACAAAATAATTCTGATTATTCTATAAATGAAAATAAAGACATAAGTTTTAGAATAATTTTTAATAGAGAAGTAACCGACTACAATGAGTTTTTAAAATCAATAGTTAATGCCGGTATTAAAATTAAATCTTTTGCTGTGAAGGAGGCTACATTAGAGGATGTATTTGTTAAATTAACTTCGAAGTAATATGGACATTAAAATATATTTTTTGCTTTTACAAAAAGAAATACGCGAACTTATTCTAACTCAAAAAGGGATAGCTTTTATTGCAATTTTTGCCTTTTTTTCGGCAGTGTCTCCAATAAGTGCTTTTTTTATGCCGGAAATAATGAAATCTATTTCGGAAACACAAAATTTGCAAATTATTTTACCCGAACCTACATGGTTAGATTCAATTCAGCAATATATAAAAAACATAACTCAAATATGTACTTTCATAGCAATAATTATTTTTATGGGATTTATTACTAAAGAAAAGGAGACCGGAACATTAGTATTTCTATTTGTGAAGCCTGTTAAAAGATTTTTGTATATCTTATCAAAATATACGGCAATAACTATTTTTGTCAACTTATCTGCTATTGTTAATACTGTGGTCGTTTATGCATTAACTTATTATCTTTTTGGTAAAATAGATTTTATTGCTTTTATAAAAATGAGTTTTTTTATATGGGTATATCTAATAATAATAATGTATAGTGTTGTGTTTTTCAGCTCATTGTGTAAATCTCAAATAATTTCGGGAGTATTTTCATTCGGGTTTTATATGTTATTTTCGTTGGCAGGAGGATTTTTATCTTCTTCGGAATATTTACCCATGGGTGTTTTAGAACAAGCTACAGTTGCATTACAAAATGGCAGTATCAATTTATGGCCGCTTTTGTCAAGTTTGGTTTTAATCCTGTCTTTTGTAGTATTATCCATATTATTCATAAACAAGTGGGAAGCAAAATAGTTAAAGCTGAAAAGAGGGATTTTAAAACACAATAAGATTAAATATTATGTTGATAGAAGATTTTAAATTAGAACGATATTTTGCAAAATACGAGTTTACGGCTAAATACTTGCTTTCCAGCTCTGATTGCGATGGTTATTCCTTAGATTATATCTTATCCCTGGCAACACCTGATGAACAAAAATTATGGAATAATTTAAGATTCGGTTATACGGAATCTTCAGGTAGTGATTTCCTAAGGGAGGAAATAAGTATGCAATATTCAACTATTTCTGCCGATAAGATAAATGTAATGAGTCCGGGGGAGGCAAATTTTATTTTGATGAATATACTTTTAAATTCCGGCGACGAAGTTATTTGTCAACGTCCATCATATCAGTCTCTTTATCAGGTTGCAGTTTCTTTGGGAGCTGATTTTAAATTCTGGGATTGCCGTTCGGATAACAAGTTTTATATCCAAGATTTAGAAAAAATAATATCATCTAAAACAAAACTTTTAATATTGAATTTTCCGCATAATCCAACAGGTTTTGTTCCTACAAATGCAGAATTGAAGCAAATAATCGAATTAGCTACAAATTACAATATTTTTATTTTTTCAGATGAAATGTATCGCAGGTTAATTCATGATGAAAAAGATGAAATTCCTTCGGTTTGTGATTTGTACGAAAATTCTGCAAGTCTTTGGGGAATGTCAAAATCATTTGGATTGGCAGGATTAAGAATTGGATGGGTCTGTACTCACCGAAAAGATTTATTGGATAAAATTGCTTCGTTCAAGGATTATTTGTCAATTTGTAATAATGCTGCCGGAGAAGTGCTTTCGTTTATTGCTTTAAGACATTGGCGGGATTTTATCACACCAAATAAAAGTAAGATTAATAGGAATAAGGAAATTTTCAAAAAATTTGTCGCAAAGTATGTTGATTTGTTTGAATATTATGAACCCAAAGGAGGAAGTACTGTTTTGGTTCGACAAAACACCGGAATGTCGAGTTATGAACTAGCTGAAAAAATAGTAAACGAAATTGGAATTATGCTTGTTCCTTCGGAGATGTTTGATTATGGTGAACAGCATTTGAGAATTGGTTTGGGCAGAGAAAATTTTCCTGAGGCACTTAAAATTTTTGATGATTATTTGTCTGAAAAATTTTTATAATTTTGCTTTTCGAAAAGCCACTTTAGCTCAGGGGTAGAGCAGCTCACTCGTAATGAGCAGGTCGTGGGTTCGAATCCCATGAGTGGCTCAAATTTTTTTTATGTATCCGAATCGTATAATTGTAACTGTATCTAATGATCTTGCAAATGACCAGAGAGTTCACAGAATTTGTGATGCTCTGGCAAACAACAACTATAATGTACATTTGATAGGTAGAAAGAAAAAAAACAGTGTGCCGCTTATCGAAAGAAATTATTCTACAGATAGGATAAAATTGCTGTTTAATAAAGGTTTTCTTTTTTATTCCTGTTTGAATTTTCGTCTTTTTTTTAAACTATTATTCTCAAAATTTGATATTTTAGTTGCAAATGATTTGGATACTTTGCCTGCCAATGCTTTAGTTAAAATAATACGTCGTAAAAAACTGGTTTTTGATGCTCACGAATTGTTTTACGAAGTCCCCGAATTAAATGGTGAAACTTTCGTTAAATGGTTCTGGAAAACTATAGAAAAAGTTTTTATTCGTTTTGCAGATGCTTACATGACGGTAAGTCCTTCAATTACAGAGTATTATTATAGAAAATATAAAATTCATTTTGAAGTTATACGAAATTTGCCTTTAAAAATTGCTGAATTAAAAGAATATCATTATAGAGAAAATCTGTTAATCTATCAGGGTGCTTTAAATAAGGACAGAGGAATCGAAACTCTTATTGAAG
The DNA here is from genome assembly GCA_937982115.1 of uncultured Bacteroidales bacterium. Taxonomy (GTDB): domain Bacteria; phylum Bacteroidota; class Bacteroidia; order Bacteroidales; family ML635J-15; genus Bact-19. The sequence continues at coordinate 10,792 of CALJNE010000016.1, forward strand.
CAATGCAATACATAGAAGGCTGGAAATTAATCATTGCCGGTATTGGAGATTTGGAATCTGAATTGAAATGTCTAGCTGAAAAGCTGAAAGTAAATACAAAAGTTCAATTTACAGGACATTTGGATTTTGATAGTCTAAGAGCAATAAATCAAAACTGCAAGCTGGGATTTTCACTTGAAAAAGATACTTGTTTAAATTATCGCTGGGCATTGCCTAATAAAATTTTTGATTATATAAATTCCGGAATTCCTGTTTTATGCAGCAATTTGCCTGAAATGAGAAGAATAATAGAACAATATAATTGCGGAGAAATGGTTGAGTCGGGAATATCTGCAAAAGAACTATCTGAAACAATAATATCATTAACTTCAAATTCAGAAAAGCTAAAGACTTATCACAAAGCATGTTTGAAAGCACGCGAACAACTTAATTGGGAAAATGAGTCGCAAAACTTATTTAAAATTTATAACAACCTGGCATAGAAAGCTAATATTTTCCATAGATTTTTTCCGCTTCTTCTTCGGTAATAATCACAAAATTTTGGTCTTTCTTTGAAAGTAATCTATCGAAAAACATTATGCCGTCTAAATGGTCAATTTCATGTTGAAAGATATGAGCTGTGTATTGATGATTTATTCGTTCCAATACATATGTGCCATCAGGTAAGTAATATTCTACATCAATCCATACCGAACGATGAGATTTGCCTTGAATACCGTACATTGTTTCACAAGAATCCGGTACGGATAAACATCCATCATTTCTTAAAACAATGGTATCGGAATATCTGACGATGTTTGGATTATAATATAATTCCCATGGACGATTAAACATAGAACCTTTATCTTGTCGTTGTACCCATATTATACGGCGATTTATGCCAATTTGCGGTGCTGCAAGCCCAACTCCTGTACCAACAACCGTTTTATACATTCGTTGAGTTAAATGGTCGAGATGCTCTTCTCCTATGATTACATTTGTTGATTGAGTTCGAAGAATTGTAGAGTCGGGGTGATTGCAAATACTCATTAGTATGAATTTTTGAGTTTCCGGACCAGAAGTTATTAAATCAATTTCGTCCTGTGTTAGAGGCAGAGCAGTAGTGGCTTTTGAGAAAATGGCTTTTGGTGATTCTCCGCAAGAATTATATGCCTTTACATATAGCAGGTGATATGTTCCGGGAATAAGTTCCTCTAATAGGAATGAATTAAGATTTCCTAAATCAGTATAAGTATCATTATCGGTGCTTAATAAGTAAGCTTCTGTATTTGGATTTTCATTCCAGATATAATTTATTGAATTTTGTGTAATGACAGCATCTGTAAGAATTGGTTTTTCCGGAGAAGTAAAATGAATATTCTCAAAATCAAAAGTTACAGTAGTTGATTGAGTAGGAGATAATTCTACAACTTTTTGGTTTAGTCCTTCACATGAAGTTTTATAGGCAGTAAAAACCAGAATATCTCCCTGATAGAAAATAAAATTATCGAGCATTGCAGATTTTAAGGTGCTACTAGAAGAAACTACGTTAATGTCGGGTAACCCGGCAGAATTTCCCGTTTTTGTGAGCTTTATACTTTTTTCGGACTTATCTGTTTTAATAGTAAGAATGTAAACATTGTTATTTCCTCCTTTAAATTCCAATAAATTATTGCCCGGAGTTATATGCAAATCTTTTTTGAAATAGAATTTTCCTGAAATATTTGAGCAAGAAACTGTTAATTTTTTAGAATTTGAACATACGCTAATGTATGCTGTTTCAGTGAAAGGATTGGGATAATATTTTATATCGAGATTTTCAGCAAAGTATGAGTCAATATTGTTGAGAATTGTAAGTTCAAATGGTTCGCCCGTATTATAAATTATCGTATCACACATTCTTGTTTGGTTAGTGATTTTAATACTGTCAGCCAGAAAAGTTTCAAAATTGTGAATAATCTCAAAATTGATTGTAATGCTGTTCTGGCTAAATAAACTCAGATAAAAGCCTATCACAAAAAATAAAACAATAAAATTTTTCATAGCAACTTATTTTATTAGTTTCACAAAGTTAAAAATTTTTTTTGAATTTTTTATAAAAATATTTAAAAAAAAAGAAGAGCCCAAAGACTCTTCTTTTATAAAAATGATATTTTTTAGATTTTTATTGTTTTATAACTTTATGTAATATAAGGTTCCCGTTTGTCAATTTTATATTTAGGATATATAATCCTGCGGGTAAATTGATAGTATTTATGATATTATCTTTGGTTGTTAATAAAATTTGACCGGTTGCGTTTATAACAGATATTTGTACAATTTCTATATCAGAATGTATTCTTATCAAATCATTAAATGGATTAGGATAAACTTTTACATTATGTAAGTTTTGATCATTAACAGATGAAATATCCACGAAATTTGCTGTATATGTTATATCACTTTCAGGCATATTAAAAGTGTAAGAGGCATTATTAGATATTACATTTGAGTTTTCATCTGTCCAGCTAACAAAAGCAAAGCCGGAATTCGGAATTGCGGTTAATGTAACGTTCTCTCCTTGAGGATAATTTCCTTCACCGGTTACTATTCCTGCTCCTGCGGGATTAACATTAGCAGAAACCTGATATAATGTTACTCCTTCTGGGACAAAGTAGGCTATCAAATTTAAATCTTCAGCAGGCATGTTGAAAAGATAAGGATTGTCTGTGCTAATAATAATACCATTTTTTTTCCAGCTATTAAAAACATAGCCTGTATTAGCAAATGCTTGTAATGTAACAGATTCTCCAGGATTATAATTAGCATTTCCCATTACATATCCTGAATTTTCTGGATAAACTTGAATGCTAACTTCATAATATTCATGAATTATTTCAATTAATAAATATGCAGGACTACCTTGATTAAAATTAATTTCTACCATTACATAATATTTTTCAATAGTCTTAACATGAGATTTTTTACCTTCAATGTTAATTTTTAATGTGGCAGTTTGAGAATTTATAGGTATAACCTGGTAATTATTATAGTCATTTGATTGAAAATCTTGACCAGATACCGTAATAACATTTAAGTTAGTTACGCTACTAGCACTATTCCATGTTATTATAGTTTCAATATATTCTGGCATGTTGTTTTCATTCAAACTTATAAATGAAGGATTTATAGTAGCATTTTGAATGCCTGTTTGAATAGAATTAATGGTAAGAACATCGCTATCTCCAGAGGTAAAGTTAATAGTTAGATTTATACTATTTCCAACAGCAGTAAGATAATTAGAAATAAATGAATTTTTAATAAAAAGTAGATTTCCATAAATGTCGTATTGAACTCCTTCTGTTAAAGTATTAGAGTTAAAAACTAAACTTTGAAATGAATCATTTTCATAATATAACAACCATGTAAATAAATCTTGTGGGTTAGATAAATCATAATCAATGTGATTAGGGGTTATGAATGAGTGATCACTATATAAAACTTGAATGCCGAAATATGCCGAACCATTAATAAAGTTTGCGTAAAATTGAATATAATTTCCGGATTGTGGATTTAACGAATTTATGTATGATGACTTAATGGTAATCGTATTAGATGTTTTAGTGTAATCAATATCTTCTACAAGGGTGTCATTTACATAATCATTACCATCCCAGTAAGGACGTATAATATTATTCAAAGCAATTCCGTAACCAACATTATATTGGAATGTAACGTCTGAAGGATTGTTTAAGAAAAAGTATTGACTGTTTGGTGAAACTGAAGGAGGATCGCCTGATACATCTTCAGTTTTGAAAATAACATAAAGATCATAATTTAATGTGTTATTAATGTTATTAAGTTCCGAAACAGTATTTTGAGGTATGGTTATAAGATAATTTGTAGAAAAATTTAATGGAGTATTAAAAATAATTTTTAATTTATTTTGATCTTGAATATTAATACTATTAACATTTTCATATATGCCAGTGTTCATATTGAAAAAGGTAATATTATCAAAACTATTACCTGGATCATATTCCTGAATAGGTCTGTTGAATGTAATGGTAAAGTCAGTCATTACGCTAACATTAATATCTCCATCTTGAGGATTAATATCTATAACTTCAAGAAAATCACTGAGAAAATAAGCAGTAATATATATATCTTGGGCAGGCATATTAAAACTATATGGATTTTGAGTAATTTCTCCTATTCCTGGTATATCAAATTTTACAAAAGAATAATTTGTGTTTGGAAAAGCTTCTATAGTTACTTGTTCTCCTTCGGAATAAAATCCGTTACCAGAAACCCATCCCCCCCAATTAGGATTATTAACAGTAGTAATTTCATAATATATATCAAAGAATTCAAGATAAATATATGATGATTGGTTGTTATCAAAATTTACCTTTATTAGTGCAAAAAAGTTATCAATATAACTCTTATCTAAATTTTTACTCATAAAGTCAATGTGCAACAAAGCACTGTTAGGTGTTAACGGTATTACGTTATAAAAAGGATAATCCATCGTGTTAACGTAATTACCATCTTCGCTATAAAACACTTCTAAATTTTCCACACTTATATTTGAATTCCAATTTATTATCGATTCAATAAATTCTGTGGAATTGTTTGCTGTATGATAATTTGGCATTAAAGTAGCTTTTGTAAAACCAGTTTGAATAGAATTAATCATAAAGTTAATATCATCTCCATAATCAAATTGCAGAGTAACATTTTTAGTTAGTCCTGAAGTCGGAAAATTGTTTTGAAGCCAGGATTCTTTAAATTTAATCCAAAACCCCTGAACTTCGTAGTCGTTTGGAGACAATGGTACAGAATTAACTGTTACTGAAGTGATTTCAGTAGCAAAATTAAAATTTATAATATTTATAATATCTTCGGGATTTGATAGATCATAAGTAATTGTTGAATAAAAAATTTCTGGATTTAATGTATTAACAACATATATATCAAACCAGTAATTATAAATATTATTAAAATTATCTAAAAAATCAACATGAAATTGAAGAGCTCCAGGAGTTGGGTTAAGGGAAGAAATGAAACTGTTTTTAATAGTTAAGTTAGTTGAATTGTAAGTGTAGTCTGTACTATTAACAAGATTAGTTTCCACATAAACTTGATTTACATCGTCCCAGTATCCATAAACAACTCTGTAAATATCCGTTGCAGGTCCCCATTCAATGTTGAAAACTACATCAGAAGGTTCAGATAAACTGTAATATCCCATTGTAGGATTAATACTTTGTGCATAAGAGTTATTGCTATTGCCTAAAAATGCAAAAAATGTAAATGTTAGTATTGACCATAAAGTTCTTTTAAGTAAATTTTCTCTTTTCATAGCTTTAAGTTTTAATTAGTTAATAAATATTTTACAAATATAATATAAACTTTTATTTAGATTTAGATAAAAAATTTTTTATTTCTTTATTTCTTATTTCTTTAACAAAAAATGTTATAATTTTGTTTAAAAAAATAAATTTTTTTACTTTTGCCAGAAAAAATTTTGAGCCATTAGCTCAGTTGGTTTAGAGCGCTTGCTTGACAGGCAAGAGGTCACTGGTTCAAATCCAGTATGGCTCACCTCAAGGCTGCAATTCGCAGCTTTTTTTTGTCAAACATCTTTTTTATTTTCCTACGATAAATCAATTCTAATACTTAACTTTTTAAATAACCCAAATGCTTTACCAAACAAACCAACTAAATAACTAAATTTTTTAATTTAAACAATAATTTATAATTTTACAAGTTCAAAAATATTGATATAATTTTATGAATATTGCAATCATTGGATATGGAAATATGGGCAGAGAACTTGAAGCTCTTGCTCGGGAAATGGGGCATAATGTTGCTGAAATAATTGATGTTGATAAGCAAAATATCAGTTTTTCAGAATTAAAAGAAATTGTTGATGTTGCAATAGAATTTTCTATACCTTCTGCTGTGGAGACAAATATAATCAAGTGTCTTGAAAATAGTATTCCAGTAGTAACCGGAACTACCGGTTGGTTACCAAATTTTGAGCTGATCCAAAACCTTTGCGATAAAAATAAAACAGCTTTTTTTAAGGCTTCAAATTTTAGTATAGGAGTGAATGCATTTATCTCAATTAACGAAAAACTCGCTAAAATATTTGAGAACTATCCTGCATACAAAGTTAAAATTGAGGAAACTCATCATACACGAAAGTTGGATAAGCCAAGCGGAACTGCCATTACACTTGCCGAAGTAATTATAAATAATAATCGAAGATTTAAAGATTGGAAATTGTCTGAAAATGGAATTCATGACGAAAATTATATTACAATAAAATCTGAAAGGATAGGAGATGTTTTTGGAGATCATAAAATTATTTGGGAAAGTTCAGAAGATGTAATTAGTTTACAGCATTCGGCAAAAAGTCGGCGAGGTTTTGCCTTCGGAGCTTTAATGGCGGCGGAATTTATAAAAGATAAAACAGGAATTTATTCAATGAAAGACTTACTAAATATATAATTTATGAAAAACAGTAATAAAATTACTATTAGGGAAAGGTTAAAACAGAATCCAATAATTCAAAAATTGTCGAATAAATGGGTTAAGTTTTCGATAGTTAGTGTCCTGTATATTTTATGGGTGATCTGGCTCGAAAATTATTGGTGGTTATTATTGGAATTGGTAATTTTTGATATATATATCACAAAATTTGTGCGTTGGGCATTTTGGAAGCCTCGTAAAGATAAAGAATATAGCAAGTTGAAAAGAAAGACTCTTGAATGGGTTGATGCGATTATTTTTGCTGTAATTGCTGCTTCGTTCATAAGAATCTTCTTTTTCGAGGCATTTACAATTCCAACTTCTTCGATGGAGAAAACTTTATTAATAGGTGATTATCTCTTTGTTAGTAAAGTTGCTTATGGACCTCGTGTTCCGATGACTCCGCTGTCATTTCCATTTGTTCATCACACTTTGCCTTTAACTAGTTCCACACCCTCATATTTAACATGGATACAAACAGAATATCGGAGAATGGTAGGATGGGGGCAGGTTCAACGCGATGACATGGTTGTTTTTAATTATCCTACCGGTGATACTGTTGTTGTTCAGAATCAGGCTCAGGATTATTATGATATAGTTAGAATAGCAATTTTTTATTTGCAAGAATTCGATAAACAAAAAATTATTATGTCAGGAGATTCCCTAGCTGCAAACAAACTTAAATCAGAACAAGAATATTATCAAATTGCATATACGATTTTTCATCCCGAAGCAAATGCTGCTCATAATTCTACCATGATAAATAAAGCTACAGAAATTATCAAGGATTATGACAAAAAATATTTTGAAAATGGTCAAAAACAAAAGGATTATAATTATTACTATCTTTTAGCCCGAAAATTAGTTTTAGAATGTTATGATATTACCGTTCGCCCAATTGATAAAAGAGAGAATTACATTAAGAGATGTGTTGCTATTGCTGGAGATACTCTTGAAATAAGAGAAGGCGAAGTTTATATTAACGGCAAAAAACAAAAATATATTCCAACAAAACAATTTAATTACAGAGTCATTACAGACGGATCCGGAATTCCTGAAAAGGTGTTACGAGAAAATGGAATTTATAAGTCTGATGTAAGAAATGAAGGAGGATATTTTATTATTCCTTTGACAGCTCCAAATGTTGAAAAATTCAAACAGATGTTAATGGTAAAATCTGTTACTAAGGAAGTTCGTGCAAAAGGAGAAAGGTATTTCAGGATCTTCCCACACGACGAAAGATATAAGTGGAATGAAGACTGGTTCGGTCCATTATATATTCCAAAGGCAGGAGCTACAATAGATTTAACACTCGACATTCTTCCTCTTTATGAAAGAATTATTGGGTATTATGAACATAATATATTAGAAGTAAAAGATGGTAAAATATTCATAAATGGTAAAGAGACGAATAAATATACTTTTAAAATGAATTATTATTTCATGGTGGGAGATAACCGTCATAATTCTGCAGATTCGCGTTTTTGGGGATTTGTCCCCGAAGACCATGTTGTTGGAAAAGCATGGTTGATATGGTTTTCGAGAGATAAAGAGTATGGTAGAATTAGATGGAATAGAATTTTAAAACTTGCACACAATGAAAGTTAAAAGTTTAAAAAACAAAAAATTACTTTATATTTTACTTGTTGCCGGTGTTTTAACATTGATTTTATTTTCAGTATTCGGAATTTATTCAGCAAAAACATTTTCTGATAAATCAAGAATTGTAATAGCTCTGAATATAAAGAATCAAAACTATATATTTAATTTTTTAAAGCCATCGGCTCAAAAAGTCTTAAATCATAAAGATGAAGTTGTTATTAAAGATCCGAAATTATTTGATTTAAAGTTCCGAAAACGAGAAAACCTAATAATGCGTGTTGTTGGTAAACCCGGAGAAATTGTAAAAATATCGGATACAAAGGTTTATGTAAATGATGAGTATCTCGAGTTTCCGAATCCATTGTATTTCTGTTATAGAATAAGTTTTAAAGATATTGTTGATTTGGAAAACATACTTAATCCTTATGATGTAAAGATTTTAGAAATTTTATCTGATGCAAAATCATGCAATATATGGTGTAATGAAAATGTGGCCGAAGAAATTTCAAAAATCAAAGGTATTCTAAATATCAGAAAAGTATTTTTACTTGCCAATACCAATAATAGAGGAACATTTCCGCATAGTGATTTTTTTTCCTGGAACAAAGACAATTTTGGACCGGTATTGATACCATATAAAGGTTTGAATGTTAAATTGCATTACAGAAACATTGCGCTATACAAACGCATTATTGATTTTTACGAGGGTCACGAATTATATTATGATTATAATAAAATCTTGATTGATGGCGTTCAAACTGATTCTTATACTTTCAAGAAAAACTATTATTTCGTTCTTAGTGACGATCGCTATTCCACTCAGGATTCCAGAGTTTGGGGTTTTGTTCCGGAGGATTTTATAATCGGAAAAGTTTTGTATTAATGGAGGCCATACTATCTACTGCATATTTTGGAAATATTCAGTATTTTACAAAATTTATACTCTATAAAAATATCATTATTGACATTTACGAAACTTATTCCCGACAAACATATCGAAATCGTTGTGAAATTCTTACTGCTAACGGCAAACTAAGTTTGAGCATTCCTATTGTTAAACCGGGAAAATCTATGACAAAAAATGTTAAAATTGATAATACTTATCCCTGGCAAAAACAGCATTTTAGAGCTATTTTGAGTGCCTACAAAAATTCTCCTTTTTTTGATTTTTTTATTGATGAATTTTCTTTTGTATTCGAAAAACAGCATAATTATTTAATTGATTTAAATGGTGAAATTCTGGAAAAATGTTTGAATATTCTTGATATAAAATCAAATTGGTCTTACAGTGATGATTTTATAAAAAATCAAGAAAATAATTTCAGAGATAAAATAAATCCTAAAATTAAAGATTTTAATGATCCTGATTTTTCACCAAAAACTTATATACAAGTCTTTGGTGACAGATTTGAATTTTGTCCAAACCTGAGTATTTTGGATTTGATTTTTAATGAAGGCAAAAATTCAATAAAAATTTTGCGGCAAAGTATCTGAAAAAGTATCTGAAAAGATAAATAATTATTCTTTTATCAATTTTAATGTAATAGATTTCGCATCGTAAGGGCTGTAAATATGAATAAAATACAGACCTTGTTTCAATTCAGAAATATCTTGTTCTGCAATATTATTGGAGATTAAGAATTCTCTAAGTGTTTTACCTGTAATATCTGTTATTTTAGCAGGATAAGAATGATCTTTATTTGCAGATAAAAGAACAAAAAACTTATCATTAACAGGGTTGGGAAATAATGAAGCGTTAGTTAATCCGTCAAAATTTATTTCAAACAGATTAGTGGCACTACTTTGACTGATATTGATATGATAATCATTGCCATTATTATTGTCCCAGGTGTTGTTATTGTAGTTAATTACAAAATCCACTGTATTAACAACCTGTTGCGGGTTATTAAAAGGTCCGATTTGAATAGTTAATTTGTTATTTGTTGGTCCGTTCATGGGTGATTGCACAGCCGGTCCGGTACTGTTAAATAAATATGAGTTTTGAGTCCAATATTCCTGGATGGGTTGAGTCCAACCATTTACTCCCCAGTGAAGTTTTCCGCCAATACTTGCATCGTTAACGGTTATTGTAATTACGTCGTTCATGTTTGGATTTACCGGCGACCATGTTATACCGGTTTGAGTTCCGGAACTTGCCTGTCCAATCCAAACATGCTGAATTATAGATTTGCTAACATTTCCTCTTGTATCTTCGGCTTCAACGTAATAATCAATTAAAACATCATTTAGCCCGGTTATTAAGGCGGAAAATTCCTGAGCTTTGTATGTCGGTTGCGGATTTGTTTGTGATGGAATGCTAATGCCCGTCATATTAATAGTCTGCCATTGTCCAACATCAGAACCGCCTGCATAGGTTTCGTTGTGATTTGTGAGCATAGAATTTACACCATCATTATCAATTCTGTATTTTAATTGTACACGAGAAAGTCCGCTGTAATCATAAACATAAGTCCATATAGTAACATCAGAAGTTTGCTGAATATTAAATTCTTTACCTCCTGGATTATAAGGATGCCTTTGTGGTAAAAATATTTCGGGTCCAACAGTTTCGTTTTGCCCTTGAATTATTGAACTGACTTGTGCTACTGCCATATTAGCAGCTCTGGCAGGATGAGAATCCCAAACTCCATTTTCGGCATAATCCCAATACCAGTAACAACTTGTTTGTCCAAGCAATAAATACTTCCATGCATTTTGCACATTTGGAGAAGAAGGATTAATTTGTTCGGCTGTTTTAACAATATTTGTGGCTGCTGTAATTATGCCCCAGCTGTTACGATCCGGACTGTAACCTTGCGAATTTGGAGTTCCCAACCATTTTCTGAATTGCGGATCTCCGTTATCAGCACCACTCCAGCTGCCGGGTTCAACATGAATTATATCGTTTGGATCTTTTTTGACTTTTCAGAAAAAACCGAAAAAAAAATGTTCAACATGAATTATATCGTTTGGATCGGGTGGAAACATCTCAAGGTAATCTTCTACTGTTGTACAAACAAATCTATTAGGATTAGATTGTAACCACGAAACAAAATTATCGAAGTTGTGATTGTAATACGAATCAGCTCCTCCTCCGTAATTATCTCCGTCATGGTGCAAAACAATTAAAATCGGGTGGTTAGGGTCTGTATTATAAGACTCCAGTTGGCTCATGACACTTTCGTACTGTAAAGCACCAAAACCTCCCATGCCGTCTTCGTTTCCAAGATAACGAGATGTTGGTACAACTATTATCTTATGTTCTGTTCCTGTATTTGAATCAATATAACGTGCATAGTGAGGACGATGTCCCCAGGCAGTCGAAACGGGAGTAGGTGCCCAGAGATTATTAAGTTGTTTCCAGTCGTTCGGATTTGGGTTTAAAATATCGGCTCGGTTGGGTTCATATAGATTACCTACTGTATTGTAAGGATAGCCTTCGCATGTTCTATCGAAATGAATGTTATCAACCATTACCCAATTTATGTTTTCAGATTTTAAAGCCGGAATTATATGTAATGCAAAAGCATTTTCGGGAGGAAACATTCCTTTTGAGTACGAGCCTGAAAAATTATTGGCAAAAGCAGTTTTATGTAATTGAATTTGCTTAATAATAGAGGTATTGTCAATTAAAGGCATTAAAGGATGATAGTAACCGAAAGCTACCATATCCATACGAGGATTTCCCAGTGTAGTGTTTTGTGTTTTGATATAATTCCAGTGAGATTTCCAATTACTGAAATTACCAACTCCATAACTTTCGAGACGGTTTAAATTTTCAATTAAACTACCTGAAAAAGAAACTTGAGAACCAAAGTTGCTAAAACCTGCATTTATACCTTTAATGACTGCATTTTTAGGCCAATCTGTATAAGGTCCTGTTCTGGATGTAAATATATCCCAGAGATTGTATCCATAGTGTCCTGCATTAGCAGTTTGAACTACATCTTCTCCCGGCCAGTAAATAGGTTGATGCATGTGCCACAAAAAGGCAATATAAATTTTTGGATTTTGAGCAAAACCAAACAAATTTAAAAAGAAAATCAGGCTTAAAATCAATATTTTTTTCATCACAGCTAAATCTTAATTTTATCCAAACTACTGCTTTTTTTTGAATTAAAAGTGGAGAAATTCAAAATTTAGACTAATGAGCTTTTCTCGTCTATGAAAAACATTCAAGATAAATGAAATTATTATTGAACATATAGACACTTAATGCAAAATAATCATTTCAAAAACCAGAGAAATTATTCTCCACAATAAACTCCCATAAATAATGGAGTATTGAATGTATTTTCTTTCAGGACATAAATAAATGGTCTGTTGGCAATAAAATATTGATATTCTATAGTTACAGGCATTGCAGAAGAAACCTGAACCATAACAACCGTGGTAGCTGCAGCAGCTTCAGAACCTTTCTCATCAATTTCAAAGAAAACTTTTTGCAAAATTTGGCTTATTTTAATATCACGATTTTGACTTATTCCGGAAAAATCAGCATTATCACTGAAAGCCTCAATCATTCCCATATTCTCCAATAAAGATCTGAAACTGAAACTTGATTCTGTTTTAAATTTTGGAATTTCATAATGAACATTATCATAATATAGTGATTTACAAATATTTGAATAATATTCGGCGCTGAAAAATTTATCAGTAATATTTGATGCTTTGCTTTCACGTGGTAAAAATATCAACAATGAAAATTTGTCTGTTTTATATTCCATTTCGAGAACCTGAAAATTTTGATCAGCAAAATATTTAACTCCCTGTTTTCGTTGCGACATGAATTGATTTTGCACAGATTTATCGCTATCTACAAAAAATAATTTTTCACGTGTAAAACTTTCGTCAAATGAATATTTCCAATTAGATTTTAAATATAGGGCATTAATCAAAACCAATTTTGTCATTTCGTTAAGAATTCCTTCAGGCAGAAGATTTTTGATTCGTTGTTTGGTAAAGTCGCTTACATATTTATTAATATACTTTTCTTGTTGACGAAATTCATTAAAAAAATCAACCTGTTCAAAATTACCGTAAAAGAACTTTTCTATATTATTTATATAACTTGTATTAAGAGGATAAGTTTTTTCAATGAAGATTTTATTAATTATTCTAAACTCCATAGATGTATCTTCGGAAATTCTTAAAAGGCTTGAGTAATAATCATATATTTCGGGCAGGAACTTGTTTAAATCTTTGTTAAAAAGAAATGTTTTATTAAATTCATCGGCAGTACTGCCGATGGCACCAGCATAAACCATTGCCATTGCAAGATTAAGAGAGGCTGGCGAAAATGAAAAACTTTTGCCAGTATTATTTAAAGCAATTTCTTTAAAAATTTTAAACGATGCCTTGGTTAAATCAATGTCAATTGAATTTTGACTGGAGAAATTTTCAGTTGAGTTGGAATTGTAAATATTCTGTTTGTTTTTAACACTTTCGTCGTTTGTGATTGTGTGTTTTTTTAATGTACAGTCTGAAAATAAAAGGCAAAGGATAAAAAACAATATTGCTGATTTCATAACAAAAAATTAAAATTTAACATTATTTTTCTAAATATTATGTAATTTCGTAGCATAATAATAAAAACTGTGCCAATTTTAAGTAGAAATAAGAAACAATTTTTGATAATAAACTTTTTGGGAGTTTTAATTCTTCTGGGAGGTTTATATTATTTCAATTATAGTTTTAAAAGATTTAAAAAAGAAAGGCAGGAATTTGTTTTAACAAATGTTTTTACAATAGCCGAGTTATTACCAAGGGATAAAGTTTTTGCACTTTCAGGTATTCCCCAGGATACTGCAAGAGAAGAATATGTTGAATTAAAAAATACACTGGCCACACTTCTTGAGTTTAATATTAGAGCTAGATTTGCATACATTTATTTATTAAGGGATAATAAGATTCATTTTGTTGTTGATTCAGAACCTGTTGGCTCGAATGACGAATCTCCTGCAGGTCAAGAATACATCGAAGCAGACAGTGTTTACTATAAAGTATTTAAAACAAATAAGCCCGAAATAACGCCAATTATTACGGATCGTTGGGGTTCATGGATTTCTGTTTTGATTCCGATTAAAAATAATAATGGAGATATTTATGTTTTTGGAATGGATTATGATGCTCGAATGTGGAATCGTATGCTTACATTGGAGATATTCAGATCCTTTTTTATCGTGTTTCTATTTTGGACTCTTTATCTTAGTCTAATCTATATATTTAATAAAAACCGAAGGTTACGTAATGAATTATTGAATAGAAAAAAAATAGAAAATGAACTTAAAGAAAGTGAGTTAAAATATAGAAGCATAACAGAAAAGATGACAGATGTTGTGTGGTTGATGGATACTGATGGAAAAAGTTTGTTTGTAACACCTTCGATAAAAAAATTTACTGGATTTAGTGTTGAAGAATATTTATCTCAAACAATAATAGATAGGTTTACTACAAAATCTGCAGAATTAGCAAAGAGACATTTATCCGAAGGTATAAAAAAATATAAAATGAATCCTGATAAAAATTCAGATTATACCGAAAGAGTGGAATTAGAGTACAGATGTAAAGATGGGGGTACAAAATGGGGAGAATTAATTGTAACTCCGTATTTGAATTCTGATGATGAATTAATTGGGATACATGGAGTTACAAGAGATATAACAGATAGAAAAATTACAGAACAAGAACTTATTAAAGCCAAGGAAAAAGCCGAAGAAAGCGACAGACTAAAATCTGCTTTTCTTGCTAACATGAGCCATGAAATTCGTACTCCAATGAATGGAATTCTTGGTTTTGCGAACTTATTAAGAAAAAAAGAAGTAAAACCGGAAAAACAAAAAGAATATCTTGATTTGATTGAAAAAAGCGGCGAAAGAATGTTGTCAATAATTAACGACATAATAGACATTTCTAAAATTGAGAGCGGTCAGATGCCATTATATTTAGAACCTTTTGATGTAAACCAGTTATTATTGGAAAATTATACCTTTTTTAAACCTATGGCAGAGGTCAAAGGCATAGAACTTAAATATCCGGTATTATTGAACGATTCATTTAAAAACATCAAAAGCGATAAGTACAAGCTAAACGCAATTATATCAAATCTTTTAAGAAATGCAATAAAATTTACGGATAAAGGTAGAATAGAATTTGGAGCAATAACAGGAAATAAAATAATACAATTTTATGTTAAAGACACAGGCAGAGGAATACCGTCAGAACTTCAAAACAAAATATTCGAAAGATTTGTTCAGGGATCTCAGGACTATTCCCGTAATTATGAAGGTTCTGGATTGGGGTTGGCAATTTCCAAATCCTATGCTCAAATGTTAGGTGGAGATATTACTGTGGAAAGTAATTTGGGTAAAGGTTCTTTGTTCACAATTAAGATAGCTGCAGAATATTGCGGTGATCTCATCAATGATTCAGAAAATTTAAAATTAAATTTAAAAAAAACAGATATGGAAAAAATAAAAAACCTTAAAATAGTAATAGCTGAAGACGATCCGATCTCCGGATTTTTATTACAAGAATATCTTGAAAAATTTGCTAAAGAAATTAAGTTTTTTACAAATGGAGAGGATGTGCTTGATTATTGCAAAAACAATAATGACATAGATTGTGTTTTTCTGGATATTAAAATGCCTCAGCTTAGTGGTTTTGAAGTAGTTAAGAAAATTCGTGAGTTCAATAAAAATCTGCTGGTGTTCGGACAATCAGCCTACGCTCTAATTGCTGAACGTAGACATGCAATGGATTTAGGATGTAATGATTATATTACTAAACCTTATACCGAAGAAGATATTGACGATTTGATTTCTAAATGGTTTGATAAATAGAAATAAGTAGTAATTTTTTTAATTTAATTTACAATTTTTTAACCCATACTTCAGTAAAAATTCATATTTTTACAAAAACATTTTGGCTATGGATGAAAAAGTATTAAAAAAGGCTGAAAATTGGCAGAGCAGCTTATTCGACGATGAAACAAAAAGTGAAGTTAAGAGAATGATGGAAAATAATCCACAGGAATTAATAGAATCTTTTTATCAAGATCTGGAATTTGGAACAGGAGGTTTGCGTGGAATAATGGGAGTGGGAACAAACCGAATGAATAAATATACTGTTGGGATGGCTACGCAAGGTCTGTCAAATTATTTGTTGAAAAATTTTCCTAATCAACAAATAAAAGCTGTAATCTCTTATGATTGCAGAAATAACAGTGAGTATTTTGCGAAAATCACGGCATCAGTATTTTCTGCAAATGGGATAAAAGTTTATTTATTCAAAGAATTAAGACCAACGCCGGAATTGTCATTTGCAATTCGATATTTAGGCTGTCATACAGGTGTTATGATTACCGCATCTCACAATCCAAAAGAATATAATGGATATAAAGTTTATTGGCAGGATGGCGGACAGGTAATCAATCCCCATGATAAAGCAATAATTGAGGAAGTTCGTAAAATATCCGATGTATCACAGGTTAGGTTTGACGAAAACTATAAAAATGTAGAATATATTCTTGAAGAAATTGATGAAGTTTATACCGACAGGATAAAAGAGATTTTACTTAATCCGGATGAAATCCAAAAAGCAAACCTTAACATTGTATTTACTCCTATTCATGGCAGCACTGTGAACATTTTGCCTAAAGCCCTTGCAAAAGCAGGATTTAAAAATGTTCACATTGTTAAAGAACAAGCTGTTCCTGATGGTAATTTCACCACTGTAAAATCTCCAAATCCCGAAGAAATTTCAGCTCTTGAAATGGGAATAAATCTGGCTCGTGAATTAGATGCTGATATTGTTATGGGAACTGATCCCGACGGAGACAGACTTGGAATTGTGATTAAACGAAAAAATGGCGACTATCTTGCATTAAATGGGAATCAAACTGCAAGCATTCTAACCTGGTACCTACTTGAAGAATGGAAACGTCAAAATAAGTTGACCGGTAAGGAGTTTATTGTTAAAACTATTGTAACCACAGATTTATTGGCTGAAATGGGCAAACATTATAATGTTAAGTATTTCGATGTTCTTACGGGGTTTAAATATATTGCCGATTTAATTGAAAAGAATTACGGTAAATTGAAATTTATTGGAGGCGGCGAAGAAAGTTATGGCTATCTTGCCGGTGATTTTGTAAGAGATAAAGATGCTGTTTTGTCATGTACTTTAATAGCAGAAATTGCTTCATGGGCAAAAAACAGAAATATGACTCTCGAGGATTTGCTTATTGATATTTATGTAAAGTTCGGATATTATCTCGAAGGTTTAAAATCTCTTACCAAAACCGGAATTAGCGGACTCCAGGAAATAAAACAGATGATGGAAAATTTCCGAAACAGCACACCGCAAACAATAAACGGTGTTGAAGTGCTTATGCTTCACGATTTCTTAAAATCAAAGTCGGTTGATATGATTAGTGATTTACGCTACGATATCAACCTTCCGAAATCTGATGTTTTACAATTCGACCTCAGCGACGGAACAAAAATTACTGTGCGTCCGTCCGGAACTGAACCAAAAATTAAGTTTTATGTTTCTGTAAAAGATAAATTAATTTCTTCTGATGAGTATGAAAATAAAACAAAGGAATTACAATCAAAAATTGAATCATACATAAATTGGATGGTAAATTATAAATAATTTAAATAAAATGAAGTCGTACAGGAAAATATTATGGTTCGAGGTGCCTCAACGCAGAAAATTAATTAACATTACACCACTGGTAAATCAGTGTCTTGAGGAAAGTGGCATACAAGAAGGACTTTGTTTGGTTAATGCTATGCATATTACGGCAAGTGTTTTTATAAATGACGACGAGCCCGGCTTACACCAGGATTTTGAAGAATGGTTAGAACATCTTGCACCGGAAAAACCTTACGACAGATATCGCCATAATACTTATGAAGATAATGCCGATGCACATCTTAAAAGAACGATAATGGGACGTGAAGTTGTTGTTGCTGTAACCGAAGGTAAACTGGATTTTGGTCCCTGGGAACAAATTTTTTACGGTGAATTTGACGGTAAGCGTAGAAAAAAGGTTCTTGTAAAAATTATTGGTGAATAAAATCTTTTATTTAATTATTATTTAATACTTTTCGTGATGAAATTGAAACATATTTATATTATTGCCATTATCTTAATCACTGTTTCTTGCAACAACAAAGGAAAGAAAGATGACATTGAAAAATACAGCGACCTTGTAATCCCGGGTAATTACACAAAACTTACTGAAGTTTTAGGCGATTTGGATAATGATAAAGTTGATGAAAAAATTTTGGTATATAATACAGATGTAGAAGGTGATCTTGGATTAGAACGAATTATCTATATCTGTAAAGAAATTAACGGACAATGGAAACTGTGGAAAACAGCTAAAGGTCCTGTATTACAATCTAAATCCGACGGACATTTCTCCGATTCCTTTGACGGAATTGTAATCGAAAACAATAAAATCTATATTTCACATACGGGAGGAATGACACTTAAATGGTACTACAATCACTGTTATAAACTGATTGATGATGAATTCAGACTGACAAAAGTAGTTGTTGATAAAGGTATTCCTTGCGAGTATTGGGAAACTTACATTTATGATTTAGTTTCTGCAAAAATTAATTATGAAAAAGTTCTTGATGATTGCGAAAACACATTGATAAACCAGAATAAACCATTGGCTAAAAAAGAAATCCATTTGGAAAAACAGGAATTGCCTTTGATGTATGATTTCGTTCCCGGAGAAAATAATATCACTGTTGATTTAGATGATTTAACGGTTTATTATTGATTTTAACTTATCTGTAGATTTCTGATTTTACGAAATCCCTTATTATTTCAAAATTCAAATCACAGATTGAGACGTTTCCTATTTCTTGAGGTAGAATAAATTTGATGTTTTTTGATTGACTTTTTTTGTCTGTAAAAATTAGATTTTCAATATCAGGAATTTCAATCTTTTTATTTTCGAAGTTATAATTTTGTAACAAAGAAAAAATTTTGTTTGCATTGAAATCTGATATTTTGTTTAGAAACAATGAAAGCTCTGTAGCTCTGTAAATTCCTTGCACAACTGCAAGACCATGTTTTAAGTTATTCCTGAGTTCGTAAATATGTCCGAAACTGTGACCAAGATTTAAAACATGTCTTATATCATTATCTAATGGGTCTTTGATTACAATATCCATTTTGATTTCGCAAGATTTTTTTATTGCATATTCAAGTGTTTGAAAATCGTAATTCAGAATTTTATCTTTATTGTTATCAACAAACTCAAAAAATTCATTATCGCCAATAATGGCATATTTCATAAGTTCTCCGAGTCCGGAATAAAACTCTTCTTTATCTAAAGTTTTTAATAGTTGAGTGTCTATCAAGACAAACTCAGGTTGACGAATGGTTCCAATATAATTTTTAAGATTCTTAAAGTTTACGCCGTTTTTGCCGCCAATTGCAGCATCTATTTGAGCCAAAAAACTTGTAGGAATTAGTCCGAATTTGATACCTCTCCGATAAATTGAAGCTGCAAATCCTGTTATATCACAAACAACTCCTCCTCCAAAACCGATTATGTAAAAATCTTTGTCTAAATTTTTCTGTTCGAATACATTTAAAATTTGCAAAATAGTATTCAAATTTTTTGATTCTTCGCCAGCCTTAATGACAAAACAGTTCTCACATTTTTCAAAAAACTTGGGATAAAGTTTATACAGATTGGAATCAGATATTATAAATACTTTTTTACTTTCCGTTAAGTTTTCAAAAAAAGTGTATTCCAAACCAAAAATTAACTTACAACTTTCTTGAAGGTCGAACCGGTAATTTTTTATTATCATAATTATTCTATTATTATATTTTTTTCACTGAAAATCGTAAATTTTTGTTTTGCATCGTTCAAAGAAGTAGCATTATAGTGCCACCATTCAGTTTTAGAAACGTAAAATCCTGCACGACGCATAATGTTCAATAAAAGCATTCTGTTGTTGTACTGTTCGGGCGATAATTTACCAATTTTAAGGTAATAATCTGATTTGTCGGGGAAAGCTAATTCTCCGAAAAAATCAAATTTCGTTCCCATGTCTAATGGCTCTCCTTGTGGTTTTGCTATTGTAATATCAAGAGCCATTCCGTAATTGTGTATGGAACCTTTTTCTGGATTTGCAACATACCAATGTTTTTGTTTTTCAGGGACTTTTACAGAATCCCACATAATTTGTTGTGCTTCTATACTTCGCACTGCATCATAAATAATAAAAGTGTAACCGGGCAAAGTATCCTGAAGGAATTTGTAAGCCGCTTTTAACTTTTTAAAACATTCCGGTTGAACAAAAGCATTTTTTAATTCACCATAAAAATTAAAACCTAAAAAATTATCTTCAGAAGAATATTTCAAATCAACAATAATTTCCGGAATAGAATCTTTAATATTTACCAAACCTATAGAATAAAGATATTGTTCCGTTTTATTAAATTTTTCGGGAATATTATCATCAATAATAGTTGTATCTTTCGTAGTTTTGCTTTCATCATCTTGCTTTAGCTTATCATTAATATTGTTATGACAAGACAAAAGCAGTAATATGGTAAAAAAAACAAAGTGGTTTAATTTTATAATCATTATTCTTATATTTGTCAGGTTGTAAAATTAAAAATTTTAAAATTAAAAAATATGAGAACTTTACTTTTAATTGGTTTAATCACTTTATTGAGTGTTTTTGGATTATACTCTCAGGAAAAAAAAGAATTAACAATTGAAGACGCCGTAGTAGGAGTATGGAGACAATATTATCCAAAAACTATTAGAGGACTTGGGCTTAGACCAGACTCAAAAGAATTTTCAAAAATTGAAAATAATTCTTTGACAGCTGTAAGTTATGATTTAAAGAAAGAAAAGGTTTTGCTCACGCTTGACGAATTAAATGAGATTTTAAAATCAAAGAACATTGAAGAATTAAGATATTTTGCGACTTATGAATGGATAGATAACAATAAAATAAGAATATTTCCCGGGAATAATGTTATTGAAATAGACCTCAAAACAAAATCTGCTATGAGAGTCATTAAAGTTTCAGATGATGTAGAAAATGCTGATTTTTGTGCTGAAAATGGGATGATAGCCTATACAATAGGAAATAATCTTAATATTATCAATGATAAAGGTGAAGTTTTTCAAGTTAGTAACGAAAGAGACCAAAATATTGTTTACGGTCAAACTGTATCAAGAAATGAATTTGGTATTTCCAAAGGGACTTTCTGGTCGCCAAAAGGTTCATATTTAGCTTTCTATAAAAAGGATGAAAGTAATGTTACAGATTATCCTTTAGTTAATACTTCTACACGAATTGCTACACTTAAAAATATCAAATATCCCATGGCCGGAATGGAAAGTGAAATAATTTCTGTGGGCGTTTATGACGTTAAAAACAAAAAAATAATTTTCCTTGAAACTGAAGGAGAGAAGTATCAATATCTAACAAATATTACATGGAGCCCCGATGAAAAGTATATCTACATTGCTGTTTTAAACAGAGCTCAAAAATATATGAAATTTAACTGCTATAGAGTATCCGACGGTAAATTTGTAAAAACTTTATTTGAAGAAAAACATGAAAAATATGTAGAACCACTACATCCCGGAATATTTTTACCGAAAGATCCGAATAAATTTTTATGGCAGAGCAGGAGAGACGGCTATTCACATCTTTATTTGTATGACACCGATGGAAACTTAATTCGTCAAGTTACAAAAGGAAATTTCGAAGTACAGGAAGTTTATGGATTTACAGCAGATGGTAAGGATTTAATTATTCTATCAAATAAAGAAACTCCGATTGATTTTGATATTTACAGAGTTAATATCGAAACAGGAGCAATGTTAAGAATTACAAAACATGCTGGAAGTCATGGTGCAATAGTTTCAAAAGACGGCTCTGTTATAATTGACCAGTTTAGCAGCACTACAATTCCTAATCAAATTAATATTATTGATATTAAAGGTAAACTTATCAACACCTTATTGCTTGCCGAAAATCCATTAAAAGATTTTAATCTTGCTAAATTGGAAATAGGAACAATCAAAGCTGATGATGGAACTACCGACTTGTATTATAGATTAATTACTCCTCCGGACTTAGATCCGTCAAAAAAATATCCTGCGATTGTTTATGTATATGGAGGTCCGCACGCCCAACTAATAACAAACCGTTGGTTAGGCGGTGCAGCCGGATGGGATTATTACATGGCTCAGAAAGGTTATGTAGTTTTTACTCTCGATAACAGAGGTTCAGCTAACAGAGGACTTGAATTTGAAAATGTAATTTACGGGAATTGTGGAGATTATGAAATGAGGGACCAAATCGTCGGGATAGAATTTCTGAGAAATCTAGGATATGTTGATATGGAAAGAATAGGAGTACATGGATGGAGTTACGGAGGTTTTATGACAATAAATCTCGTCTTAACATATCCGGATATTTTCAAAGTGGCAGTAGCGGGAGGTCCGGTAACAAATTGGGAGTATTATGAAGTTATGTACGGGGAAAGATATATGGGAAATCCCAACGAAAACATAGAGGGCTATAAAAAAAGTAACCTACTCGAAAAAACAGGAAATTTGAAAGGAAGACTCTTAATCATTCATGGTGCTCAAGACCCTGTAGTTGTATGGCAACATAGTCTTGCATTCTTGCAAAAATCTATCGAAAACAAAGTCTTAGTTGATTATTTCGTTTATCCCGAACATGAACATAATGTGCGAGGACTCGATAGAGTACATCTAATGCGATTAGTAACTAGATATTTTGAGGATAATCTTTAGGCTTTAGGATTGACATATTATAGTTTAAAGATTAGGGCTGTTGATTTTTAATTGGAATGGTGACCCTAATTTCTAGAAAAAAATTTTACTGTGTTATAAAATAATGTGGAATATTTTTTTGCATTTGTAAAAGCATTGAAAATCACTGAAATACAATAAGAATAACTTATCTGGATTTTCTCACGAAATGAATTTAGCAAAGAGTTCGTTTAGAATTATGTACTTTTAAAAAAAATATGGAAAAATTTGGATTTAGTTATTAAGTATTATTAATAAACTTAAGGCTAATAGAATTTGGAGTAATGGTATTATTTGCGATTTGAATTAAGAAAAAAGTTTCATCAAAATACAATACTTTACTACAAAATATTGTGGAAAAATTTTATTTTTGCAAAAAATCTTACTAATGCCATCTGAACTTTACGATAAAAGGCTTGTTAATCTTTACACTTCCGTTTTGGAAGTTACAAATTGTCCTTATTGTAACAGTCCAAAGTTTTA
>CALJNE010000017.1 GCA_937982115.1 uncultured Bacteroidales bacterium
TATCCTGAATCTAAAAGAGTAGTAAAACTTGCCGATATTGATACTTTATTGAAAGAAGTTTTAATTGAAGATTGTGTTGAGGACGTAAGAAAAGGCATTATCAAGCTTCTTTGTAGTGTGCAGGATTATGAAGGTACTACAACCCCATTTATTGAATGCGTAGAAGAAGAAATTCAGGACTGTTGTAGTGGTGATGAACCATACTTTGATAAGTATATCAGAAAAAGAAAAGGGCTTTCGCAAACCTACAAAGGCATAACTGTTCCGCGAATAATTATGGACGTAAGAAGTCGTATTTTGCGTACAGATGCCGTTGTAGTTGATGCTCTCCTTGGTCAAGGTGAAGCACTTGACTGCTACAATATGCACCTGCAAGATGAGGCTGTTAAAAAAGCTCAACTTGATAACATTTCATACCAACAGCAAATCAATATTATTGATGGCATCAATAATAATCAGAAGAAAGCTGAACTATACAAAAAAGTGTTTACTGATTGTTGTGATGTTCCACAAGTTGGCTGCACTTGTGGTTGTAGTGGAGATTGCAACTGCAATGAGAATAAAACTACAACCCCCGAAAACGAATAGTTATGGCGAAAGATTTTACAAACCCTTGGGGGCAAGACGGTAGGCATTGGCCTCCTAAATGGCTGGGTGATAGGGATGATTCTGAAAATTTAAATAACAATTTATTTCGAAAAGTAAAAATCACTATAACCAACATAGAAGATGGGTGGGGTGTTATAAGAAGTTATCCGAACAATGATGGAAAAATATATAAAGTTCCTTTGTATATATGTACGGTTAGTGGTGAAAATGAAGAAGGAGAACGACTAGAATACATTTTTAAATGTATTAGATTTGGAGTGCAATATGACTCTGTAAAAAACATTGGTCCGCAAGTTGTTGGGTTAAAGGATCAACAAACCTATTTACTAAAATGGGTATATGCAAATAATCTTAAAACTTATGTTTGGCAGGTAAAAGCCAGTTGGCTAATACATAAAGGTGCAAACAATCCGCAAACTTCTGTTGCTGGGGCACTTGGGTGCGTTGAGATTGTTGGGGCAAATGAATGGAATAGATTTAATCAAATAATCATAGATTTATCAGGTGCTAAAAATGAAAAGGATGTAGCGGATAAAAAATTAGCAACTGTGGAGTTTGAAGAAGTATTCCAAAGACCTCCCTTAATAGAAAAATAATTGTTCTTATATGAGTGACTTATCAAAAAATATTGCTATTCTATTTTATTTTTTATTTTTAATTTCTTGTAACTGTGATAAAAATTATATCTCTAATGAGAATAATGAACAAGAATTTTTAACTAAAAAAGACTCTACTTCTATATCCAATAAATATTTTATTACTTATTACGGTAATGAAATGGATTTTGAAGAAAACAAAAATAATATTCAACCTTTTTCTCAAATAAACTTAAACGAACCAATTACAGGTTGTTTTTACTGTCCAAGAAGCAGAATGGCTTTTTTAGAAAATACTTTCAAATGGGATATAAGCAATGAACTTGATAGCGCATTAGTTTTTGGGATTTTAGACAGTATAATCATTAAAGGAAACACCATTAAGGGAATAATTAATTTTGAAGTATGGTACAAAGTACAAAAGGAAAATTTAAGTAAATTAAATGATTCTTTAAACAATCTTTTTGATGGTCGGGCAATTTATTATAAGCCTCCCATTGAATGGCATTGGTTTGTATATAGAGATAAATTCTTCTTTATAGATTGTAGTGAGTTAGGTTGGCGCGAAGAATTATATCCTATTAAGGAAAAATATATGAAGGACACTTTATTTTTAAATTATATCTTAAGTTTGGCACCAGTCAAATGAAATATTTAATAATCATATTGTCATTATTACAATTTTCTTTTGTTAATGCACAAATTAAAATTTACAAAGGCACATCAACTTTCAGTAGTGAAGTGATATTCAATTTGAATGACAACAAGGTTTATAAGGGAAATTCAATTTTATCTGCAAATATAGTTTGTAACATAAACGGGAAAAAAATATACAAAGGCAATAGTTCGTTTTCAAAAGACATTATTTAC
This sequence comes from uncultured Bacteroidales bacterium, assembly GCA_937982115.1. GTDB lineage: Bacteria > Bacteroidota > Bacteroidia > Bacteroidales > ML635J-15 > Bact-19. The sequence continues at coordinate 2,076 of CALJNE010000017.1, forward strand.
ACTATTTCGGGAGATAAAGTTTATAAGGGCAATTCAACGTTTAGCAAAGACATTGTAATGACTGTAAAAAGCGGTAAAATCTACAACGGCAACTCTTCATTTAGTAAGGACATAATTGCAACTGTTAAAGATGGTGACGTATATTCCGGCAACTCAACATTCACTAAAGACCTTTTGTTTAGAATAGACGGTAACGTAACAATGACGGAATTAATAGCTATTTGGTATACTGTAAATTATTCGTATTAAGACCAAACTGGACAGAACCACTGGTTATAACAGCAAATAAGCTCAAGCAGGGTTTACGTGCTTCGTAGGGCAGGAAAGCAGTAAACTTCAAGTTCAGTTCTTCGTAGCAAGTTTACTGCTAAAAACTCCCTGCCTGCGCCTATTTGCAAACCGTTAGCAGTAATGGCGGAAAACCGGTTTCAAAAGAGAAACACGACTGAAAAAACATAAATTTGTAGCATATAGAAATAAATAATGGACAATCGCTTTACGGACATAATTCAGCTAATCAAACAATCACGGTCTAATGCA
>CALJNE010000018.1 GCA_937982115.1 uncultured Bacteroidales bacterium
TGAAACTTTTTGCTAAATTAACACTGTAAAAAAGCCATATAACTTGTTCTTATTTAATTTTAAATGGTTTTTAATCCTTTTATTGGGGAGCAGTGAAAATTTTTTAACATTATTTTGTATAAGAGTACATAATTCTGATTAAACTTACTTCTCTTTCCAAATCGTGAAGAATACCTGAAAATCCTCTCTTCTTAACCATCTGTTTATGGAATCTAGAATAATCGAGTGAAAGTTTTACACATTTTTCTGTATCACAGTACATAATTCTGAAAACTCTTTGTTAAACTCGATTTGTAAAAAAACAACAAAACTCGTTTTTCTTAAATTTGAAATAATCTATAGTAATCGCGTCAAAATTTTTCCACATTTTTTTGTAAAACAGTACATCATTCTAAGAATTCTTTTTTAGACTTGATTTTTGAAAAAAGCCATATTACTAGTTTTTCTTAAATTTGAATTGATTTATAAAGCTTTTAAATCATCCCAAATTTTTCAACATTATTTTATAATGTAGTAATAGTTAATAAACCAACCTATTTTCAAATCAATTAGTAAAAAACCATCGTGCAAAATACTAAATCTTTTTTCCGTTAATAAAAACTTAAAGTTTTAGTTTAATTTAATTTTGGTTGACAAGATTTTTTAAATTTGAGACATGAAATTTTCGAGCATTTTATATGATAATATCAAGATTTCGATTAATTCAATTAAATCGAATTTATTAAGAACTACACTTACTATTTTTATTATTGCATTTGGGATTATGGCATTGGTTGGAATTTTAACTGCTGTAGATTCCATTAAAGCCACCATTACTTCAGAATTCACTAATATGGGAGCGAACACAGTTTCAATTCGTAAAAACGATAGAGAAATAAAAGACAAGAACGGAAAAATTATTGATAGTCCGCCTATTAAATATCAGGAAGCTGTTAGATTTAAGAATGAATATAAATTACCTGCAAAAGTTTCAATTTCGGTTTATGTTTCATGGACTGCCACTTTAAAAAACTCTAATCTTAAGACTGATCCTAACATTTCTGTTATTGGTGCTGACGAAAATTATTTATTAACCTCCGGAAGGGAAATTAAATATGGTAGGAATTTTACACAAACAGATATTTTATCGGGTGAAAATTTAATTATCATAGGCAGCGATATTCAAAAAAGACTCTTCCCTAATAAAGAAAATCCTTGTGATAAACTTATAAATATTGGAAGTTCAAAATATAGAATTATTGGTGTTTTAAAAGAAAAAGGCTCAAGTTTTGTTGGAGATGGAGACAAAATCGGGTTAATTAGTATTACAAATGCAAGGCAGTATTTCACGGGAAAGAAAAGTTATGTTATTAATATAATTCCAGATAATCCTCAACATATTGATTATGCAGTAGAGGAAGCTGAAGGTTTATTTCGTACAATTAGAAATCTTAAATCTCACGAACCATCTAATTTTATAATTAACAAAAGTGATAATATTGTAAATATGCTTCTGGAAAACATTTCGATTGTTACTGCGGGAGCAACAATTATAGGATTAATCACTTTATTGGGAGCTTCAGTTGGGTTAATGAATATAATGCTAGTTTCTGTTGCTGAACGAACTCGTGAAATAGGAATTAGAAAAGCCATAGGAGCTAAATCATCAACCATAAAACAACAATTTTTATTTGAATCAGTTTTCATAGGACAACTTGGCGGTATTTTGGGAATTATTTTGGGAATTGTTGCCGGAAATTTAATTAGTTTGATTACAGGTGGAAGTTTTATTATTCCATGGGTATGGATACTTCTGGCAGTAGTTCTTTGTTTTTTGGTTAGTATTGGTTCAGGTTATATTCCTGCACAAAAAGCATCTAAATTAGACCCAATCGAAGCATTAAGATATGAATAAAAAAAGCCGCTTTATTGCGGCTCATTATTTTTAATTAAATAGTTTTGGTATTAAATCTACTACACGGTTTGAGTATCCCCACTCGTTATCGTACCATGATATTGTTTTCAGAAGTCTTCCTCCAATAAGCATTGTACATCCGGCGTCGAATATTGAGGAATGAGGATTATGAATTATATCAACCGAAACGATTGGATCTTCGGTATATTGCAAAATTCCTTTCATTGGTCCTTCTGCAGCTTCTTTTATAGCTTTATGAACCTCTTCAATTGTAACATCTCTCTTTAAATTTACAACTAGGTCAACAGATGATCCGGTTGGAGTAGGAACTCTCATTGCCATTCCATCAAGTTTCCCTTTTAATTCAGGTAAAACTTTGCCAACTGCCTTAGCTGCTCCAGTCGTTGTAGGGATTTGAGATACAGCACATGATCTTGCTCTGCGTAAATCACGATGTGGTGCATCAAGAATTACCTGATCATTTGTGTAGGAATGTACTGTGGTCATAAAACCATTTTCAATTCCAAATTTATCATTTAATATTTTTGCTACCGGTGCAAGACAGTTTGTAGTACAGGAAGCATTTGACACACACTGTAATTTAGGAGTAATAATATGGTCATTAACTCCAAGAACTATCATTGCATCAATTTCATCTTTTGCGGGAACACAAAGAATAACTTTTTTAGCTCCATTCTTTATATGATCACCATAACCGCCTTTAGGACTTTCACGAATTGTAAAAACGCCTGTTGATTCTATTACAACATCAGGAGTTTCAACCCAGGGAATATTTGCAGGATTTTTTTCAGCTGAAACAAATATTTCTTTTCCATCAACAATAATTGACTTTTCAGTGTAAGAAATATTTCTTTCGAATTTTCCCTGAGTGGAATCGTACTTTAATAAATGAGCTAAAATATTAGTCTCAGTAAGGTCATTAATACCTATAATTTCTATTTCCGGTCTGTCGAAAGCTATTTTAAAAACATTTCGACCAATACGACCAAAACCGTTAATTGCTACTTTTATTTTCATAACATTTTTTTTTTGCAAATATAAAAAAAGCCTCAGAATCGAGGCTTTTTTTTAACTAATTATTTAATGTTATTTAACAATCAATTTTGTAGTAGAAATTTTATCAGCTTCTTTCATTCTTAAAATGTAGATACCTCCTTTTAATGCTGAAACATTATATTTGAATGAATGACGACCGGAATTCAAATTATCATATTTCAAAACATCAACAACTTTTCCGGAAGCATCATAAATTGCAATTTCAACATTTGCAGATTTTTCAAAATTTACATTGATGTGAGTATATTCAGATGCAGGATTGGGGAAAACATTTATGGTAGAATTTGGTTTTTCTACTACATTATGAGGTACGCTAGTAGGTCCGCCAAAATCTTTGCATACAAATATTCCGCGACCATGAGTTCCTGCATAGATATATCCATGATTTCTAACACCGGAATCAGCATTAATTTCATGAATCCATCCATTGCGATGAATTTGTTGACGTAAACTGTAAACAGCTACATAATCCATTCCGTTTTGATTTTCATCATTCCAAACAGGAGAAGCTGCAGTAATATCGTTAGTTGAGTACAATCCAAATTCAGTACCTACAAGCACTTTTCTTGAATCATTCCACAAAATAACAGCACAATATGCAGGCATTGATGGTAAATTTCCCTGTTTCGAAACAAATGAACCTGTTCCACTGGCAACAGCAGGATCTACATTTGCACTGGTAGAATAATATATGAAATTAGAAGAACCGTAATTACCTAATGTAACAATAACATTTCCTGAAAATTCAGGATCAACTGCAATTGATGTAATAGTTCTATTGCTGAATGTTGCAATTTTTGCAGTTTGTAAATTATATGTTTCACGAATCACATCCATAGTTTGAATAGTTCTGTTTTCTTTGAAACCTTTTACTCTATAGAGGTTTGAATTTTGTCCAACTTGAGTTGCAATATATAAAATATCTCCATCAGCTGACCATTCCATTGTCATAGCTACTTCATTCGGGAATTGAATTACAGGCATCCAGTATGGATCTTTTTTCATGCTTAAAGCATCTCTGGTAACCCATACACTTCCTTTAAAGCCAACTGCCAAAATAGACTGGTATGTATCTTTTACCCAAACGGTATCGTCTTTTGCAACGGGAACATCCAATGTTACATAGAAGAATTTATCGGGAACATTTGATTCAATTTCAACAACTTCACCAGCAGCTAAATCACGAGGAGCTACTTTATAAACATAATCAATAGAATTTTCATCATAGAAACTTTCCCATAACGCAATTGGAGTAACAAAAGCATGTCCACCTGTTTCACTTCCGATACCGGATACTGAAGAACCAACTCTTGCGCTATAAGGAGATGCCATATTTGCTCCGCCTTCATCGCTACGATATAATGTCCCGTAATATACTGTTGAAAATACTATTTTAGGATTGATGTTTGATATTGCACAATATCCACCATCACCACCTGAAACAGAACTAAACTCGTAAGAAGTACCTGTTGAAACTGAAACCGTCGGATCATACAATAGAGTTCCATTATCTTGAGTACCACCGATTAAAGTTTTATCAGGACCAATTCCAATTGCATAAAACTGAGTTACATTAAAATATTTATTTCTTGTTTGCCATGATTTTCCTCTATCAAGTGATCTGTGCAAACCGCCATCTGATCCGCAGAAAACAATATTCGGGTTTGTGGGATGGAAAGTTATAGCATGTTGATCTGCATGAACATAACGAGGGCTGGATTCCGGTAAAGTCCAATAAGTTAATTGATTCCAACCATCATTTTTACCCCATGACCATAACGAATACTGTCCACCGCAAATAATCTGATCTTCATTATCAGGGAATACTGCAATAATATTATTATAAGTACCTTGATTGCCTAAAATATTAAAATGATAACTACCTCCGGGACCAATTATGTACCATGTTAACCCACCATCATCCGAACGATATACATTCAACATTGAGCCATCAGCTTTTGAACACATTGCATACATAACATTTTTATTACTTGGAGCTATTGCAAGTTCTGTTCTTGCTGAGGTCAAAGGCAATTGACCAGCTGCATTACCAGTAACTTTCGTCCAGGTTGCACCTGAGTCATGAGACACATACACATTTATTCCTAAATCAACTATTATGTAAGTACCATCAGAACTTATATCTACACAACCGGCAAATTCTTTAATTGGGTTGTTGGCAACATTCAATATTGGATTTGTCCATGTCTGACCACCATCAGATGTTACTTGCAAACCTTGATTAGTTGCTGCATAAACTTTTCCGGGAATTGTTGGATGAGCAACTAATTTATTAACATACACAAAAGTATTTTTACTTTCCTGAGTTGACCAAGTTGATGCCAATCGGGTGAATGTATTCCCATCAGTGGATTTCCATATTCCGGCACCTTCAAAACCACGAGCTTTTGTTCCATATCCCATATAGAAACCTTCTCCAGTACCAAAATATATTGTTCCACCGGCATCTTGACACAAACTTGAAATGTTCAAATTAGGAACATTATTTGTTTCTGCATCACCCGCATATACGACCTGTTGCCATGAATTACCGGCAGTTGTAGATTTCCATAATCCTCCTGATACTCCGGCAGCATATATAATATTGGGGTTGCTTCTATCAAAAATAATGGCTCTTACTCTTCCACCTGTATTAGTTGGTCCAATATTTTCCCATTTAAGATTCATTCCTTGATTCTTACTACGACGCAAAGCTTCTATTTGCATTAAAGCAGCATCAATATCTTTAACATCAATTGTTCCTGTTTCAAGGTTTACCCTGCGTAAGGCCATCCATTCTGCTGCTCCAGAAATCGTTTGGGCAATGGTAATTTGATTTTCTTGATCTCTGGGAACGTATTTTTTCCCGTCTTTTGCAAAGCTCAAAAAGTAAACAGCTGCAAGTGTTAAGCTAATTCCGAATAGTCCAAAAATCAGTTTTTTCATAATCAATAATTTATTTTTACTTAATCTTTTTACTAAGTTATATTCAAGCGTTAAAAATACAAAAATTTCTTTTTCAAAAAAAATTTTAATATCTTTTTTTTAACATTTGATTGTAAATATATTTAATGAGAAATTACTTAGCCTTTTTAAGTTCTTTTCGATATTCCCGATTTAACCTTGAATCATATTTATTTCCAAATTGGTATGATACAAATAATGATAAAAATAGGTTGTTTGATTTTGATGCCATAATTTCAATAGGAATTATATAATAATCTATTGAAACACCTGTTTCGAGTATTCTGACTTTCATAACATTTTGACTGAAATCGGTTGAAGCACTGAGTCTTAAAAATATGCCGGGATGTAATTTAAACTCATTTAAGCCAAGAATAAAGGGAGCCTTACCAATTATATCGGTAGGATTGCTTTGAAGATGTAAATCCATTTTATTATAAGATGTATATGCTATAACATAACCTCCTGATAGAACAACACTGTCAATTATTTCGTAATATATTGGTTTGCTAATTGCAAAACTTAATCCGGTATTTGCCGATAAATTAATTGATATGCTGTTTTTTTCTCTTTTATCAAAAATAATTCGATTCCATCCGTAAGCAACTTTTAAGTTCATTACCGAATGTGTTTTACCGTAAACAAATTTTCTTGAGGATAGCGCATCAAAATATGGATTGACTACTTTAATTTCCTTTGAACTTTTTAGTGTATTTAACTCAATCAAGTAAATATTTCTATTACGGTAATTTATTCTTGTTGAAAAATGATACAATAAACCAACCCCATCACTATTTAGCTTTATGCCAAATGCGTTTTGATTATAGTTATCCGGAGCTCTTTCTGTTTCAAACTCACTTTGCCCAAAGACAAATTGATTTGTAAACAAAACTAATACAAGCAATAATATGTAGTTTAAAACTTTCATATTATTGCAAAGATAATATTTTTGCAATAAACTATGCTTTAACTTCTGTTTTAACCTCAACTTTTCCGTATGCAGGACAATCATTTGTAGTTTTACATGAACTTAATGCCAATAATAAGAAAATAACAGAAATTGCAACTAAAACTATCCTTTTCATCTTATTTAGATTTATAATTTTTTACAAAATTATTACATTTTAGTTTATAACGAAAATCTTTAAATAAAATTTTATTAACAATTAATTATTAAAAAAAAGAGGGTTAGACCCTCTTTTTTCATTCTAAATAGAATCGTTAATTTTACCTTAGTTCTTCACAAATTTTGAGGTAATAATTTTATCATTTGTATGTAAATTGATAAAATATTGCCCGGAATTTAAGAAACTTAAATTAATATTATTTTGTTTAGTAACTAACAATTTACGTCCTGTTATATCAAAAATTTCAGCAAAATTAAATTCAATTCCTTCAATAATTAAATAATCATTGGCAGGATTTGGATATAATACAACTTTTTCAGCTAAATTTTCTTCAACATAGATTCCGGGAATTACAGTAATTGTAACTTCGTCAGTAACTTCGCAACCATTAGCAGCTGTTACGGTTACAGAAATCACATTCTGTCCTAATTGTAAATCTGCAGCATTTACAACAATGTAATTTGTTGTTGATCCGGTTGACCATAAATAAGTATATCCTATAGGAGCACCTAAAATAAACACCTGATCTTCGTCAACCAACATATTATCTCCAAGATCTACTTCAGGAACAGGTAAAAGAATTAATTGTACTGCATCAGAATTTTGACATCCGTTTTCATCAGTAATTGTAACGATATATGTTCCGGCGGCACTTACAGTAATAGACTGGGTTGTTAGTCCATTTGACCATAAATATGCGGATGCCTCGGGAGCAGTAAATTCAAATTCAGGACCTGGACAGCTTGTAATATCATCACCTAAATCCACAGTTGGTAAACCATATACTCCTATAGTAACTTCAGCAGAATTTTGACATCCGTTTTCATCAGTAATTGTAACGCTGTATGTTCCTGCTTCAGTTATAGTTATTGACTGGGTAGTAGCTCCACCTGTCCACAAATATTCGGCAGATTCCGGAGCTTCCAATATTGCTGAAGAGCCTTGACAAATAGAAAAATCATCACCTAAATCAACTGTAGGTAATTCATGTATTGTTACTAATGTTTGTGATGAAGCTGTACATCCGTGTTCGTTTGTAACTGTAACGGAATAAGTTCCTGATTCTGTAACTGTAAATGTTTGTTCTGTAGAATTATTGCTCCAGAGATATGAAGCATAAAGTCCAGCATCAATAACAACATTAGTACCTGCACAAACTGTAAAATCTTCAGGCAGTGAAAATTCAACAGTTGAAATACTTACAGTAGCAATTTCTGATTGAACTGAATATGTGTCCATAACAACAATACAATAATACTCACCTGCCTCATCAACAGTAATTGTATTTAAGTAAGGATCGTTATTTAGTGGCTCTCCATTGTAATACCAATTATATTCTAAAGCTTCAGGAGCTGTAGCTTCAATAGATAATTGCCCGTTTTCTCCTTCACAAATAACGATTGATTGAGGCTGTTGAACTATTTCAATTGGTTGATATTCAATAGATTTATAATATTCAAAATATGCGATTTCCTCCAGAGAAATTAAATCGTTATAAGTATGATATCCTGCACTGCCAACAGGTCCGGGTCTTACTGGCAAATAAACAGCTACTTCTAATCTAAAATCTCCATATACTCCATCTTTAATAACATAATTAACAGGGAGTTGCATAGTTCCTTCCTGGGATGGAGAAACAATTCCTACAGATTCTCCTCCGTAAATCATTATACCATAAAAAATTGCCCCGTTTAAATCTGTCCCTCTCAATGAATTACCATACGCAGGATTATCACTCAGAATTTTTGTACCCCAGTTACCGTTGTATTGACCACCGGTAAAGTCAGCCATAATTCGATTGGATGTTCCTGAATGATAATATAAGCTGCCAATTGAAAATTGGTCAAAAACGTCAGCAAAAATTAAAAGATCGTTTGTATTATCATCATACAACTTTAACATAACAAATGCTCCGTCAGTGTTATAAGGAGCTCCATTAATCATTATTCCGGGATCGAAAGTGCCGATATAATCATGCCATGAAAAATCAATCATTAAATTATCTTCATCAAAAGATAATTCAACTAAAGGCATTAAAGACACACTAATAATGGTGTCCGAAGTCAATTCCAGATTACCTGAAAAAGTAACATATCCGAATCTTGTAACCGAAAATGAGTAAGTTCCTTCATCCATATTAAAAGAATACAAGCCTACAGGATAATCTGTACCTTCAATTGTTAAAAATGCATCAGAAATAGGATTTTCATAAATGTCTGTTACAACAAAATTAACGTCATAATTAGCTTTCGGAGCTGAAACTGCAAAAAAGACATTACTTAACAATAAAATAAAAACTAAACCCAAAATTAAATTTTTGTAGATTTTTTTCATGGTAATAAAGTTTAATTTAACATACTTAATCTAATTGCAAAAATAAGTAATTTTTTTATCTGAAAAAATTTTTAATATCTTAATTAAAAAAATTCTACATTTGCAGACAATAAAATTAGTTAATTAAAAATCTAAAACTATGGTTGAAAAAATTCAAAAATCGTTGAGAGACTCTAAAACGGCAAGATGGATTGCACTGAGTCTGATTTCGCTAACTATGTTTTTTGCGTATTTTTTCGTGGATGTTGCTTCCCCGATTAAGAACCAATTTGAAATTGTTTACGGCTGGAGTTCCGATATATTCGGTTTATACGGCGGTATGGAATTTTTCTTTAATGTTTTCTTCGCATTCTTAATCCTCTCGGGGATAATTCTTGACAAAATGGGAATACGTTTTACCATGATCACATCAGGGCTGACCATGGTTTTAGGTGCTTTCATTAAATTCTACGGATTGTCTTTTATTGACAAATCAGCTATTGTAAATGTATTTGGACTAACAATGCCTCTAACTGCTTTATATGCATCTATAGGTTTTGCTATATTTGGGATAGGCGTCGAAATGGCAGGTATTACCGTTTCAAAAACCATTGTAAAATGGTTTAGAGGTAAAGAGTTAGCTCTTGCAATGGGACTTGAAATGGCAATTGCACGTTTGGGAGTTTTCGCTGTAATGTGGCTGTCTCCTATATTTGCAAACAATGGTTCAAATAACCCCGATGAATGGACAACTCCCAATGCTTTCTTGTGGGGATTAGTATTCTTAACAATCGGTTTCATGACTTTCTTCATCTATACATTTATGGATAGAAAGATTGACAAAGAAATCGGCGACTCCATGACTCAAGAAGAAAAAGATAATGAAGAGCAATTCAGAATCAGCGACCTCAAAAAAATATTCACCAATCCGGGATTTCTTGCTATTGCAGGTTTATGTGTATTATTCTACTCTGCAATTTTCCCATTCCAGAGATTTGCTACAGAAATGTTGTCCAGCAAACTCAGCATTGACCCTAAAGAAGCTGCAAGATACGTTTCTATGTTTCCTATCGGAGCTATGATTCTTACTCCATTTATAGGATTATTCCTTGATCGCAAAGGTCTTGGTGCTACTATGATGCTTTACGGAGCTCTTTTATTAACAGTTTCTCACTTGATTTTTGCATTGGTACCAAATAATATTTTCAACATTCCTTTTGCAGTATTCACAATTGTGATTTTAGGTATTGCATTTTCTTTGGTACCTGCTTCAATGTGGCCATCGCTTCCTAAAATTGTTGAAGACAGATATTTGGGTTCTGCTTATGGTGCTATTTTCTGGATTCAAAACATGGGATTATTCGGTGTTCCTATTTTAATTGGTTGGGCTCTCGAAGTTTCAAATCCGGGTGTAAATGCCGACACTCTTGCTCAAGGTGCAGTTTATGATTACACTGTTCCTGAACTCATTTTTGCAGGTTTTGGTGTTTTAGCCGTTATTTTATCTTTTGTTCTTAAAATAGTTGACAAAAAACGTGGTTACGGCCTTGATATTCCAAATATTAAAAAATAATTAAACTTTTATTTTTGAAAAAAATGTCCTCTTAGTTATCTTTGAGGACATTTTTGTTTTTATTAACTTAAATTATTTTAAAATTATGAAACAAACATTATCGCTTTTATTAATTCTATTTTTAGGATTTACAGTTCAAGCTCAAAGTCTTTTATGGAAAGTGTCGGGTAAAAATATCAAATCTCCATCCTACCTTTACGGTTCTATACACATACAAGATAAAAGAGTTTTTGCCTTCGATCAAACTGTTTGGGATGCTTTTTTATCAACTGAGGCTTTTGCAATGGAAATTCTCATTGATGAAGTAACACCTCAGGAAATCAAAGATGCAATGTTTATGAAAAATAACACCATCGAAGAATTTCTCACTCCCGAACAATACAAAACCCTTGATAGTATCGTAAAAGCAAAAACCGGAATTGGATTGTTGATGTATAACAAAATGAAGCCTTTCTTTCTTTCATCCCAAATAATGCAATTAAACCTAAAAAAAGAAATGGATGATGCTCTGGATTTATACTTCTTAAGAAATGCCCGTAAAGAAGGAAAAGCTGTTTATGGAGTTGAAAAATTTGCTCATCAGGTTGCTGCAATTGATAAAATTTCTCTTAAAGAGCAAGTTGATATGCTTTTTAAAAGCCTAACAGACACAACAACAAACAGCGATGAAAATAAATTTGAAGAATTACTTCAGGCTTATCTTAACTTTGACCTTGATAAACTTTTTGAACTTTCAAATGATACAAGCCTTCCAAAAAATTTTAACAAAGCCTTCTTGATTGATAGAAATAAAGTTATGGTAAAAAATTTCAAAAAAATTGCAAAAAAGCAAACCTTATTTTGCGTAATTGGAGCGGCTCATTTGCCCGGTGATAATGGTGTAATTAACTTACTCAGAAAAAAAGGTCTCTCCGTAGAACCAGTTATTTTTAAGTGGAAAGAAGCTAACTAATAAAAAGATATCCGCAATAAACGGATAACTTTTTATTTAATAGGAATAGATAAAAGAAATCTTGAAAGATGTTTAATTGAAAGTTTACTATTTAAAAACTTTCAATTTTATTTGACGGAAAATATCGAGAGCAGTAGTGAAATTACTTAAATCTGTGTATAAGTTTCCGTCTTTCCCGGCAAAATGACCGTGACCGATTGGATTTAAAAAATATTCATCCATTGGATTTTTAAGATCAACAGTTACAGCATATACTATTGAAGGCTGAGCTGAAGATTTGTAATCATCATCGTCACCGTATTTTGCATTATGCCAAAAATCATTAAAGTCCCATGGTTGATTTACTTCCAGAAGTATCCTAAACTTATCGGGCAGTTTATCTTTTTTTACAGAAGTTTTAAGAAATAAATTATTTCCGGGTGTTGCACCGGTTATTGCATCAGGTAAAGGATTCTTACTATCGGGCGGAATACCTTGAGGATTTTTTTTGTGGAAAAAATACGGTAGTGCTGCCGCATATCTTCTCTCACCGGCAACCCATTTACCTCCCGAAACGGCTCCGTAACGAAAAACTCCGGTAGCAACAGATTGAGTTACAAACAATTCATTTAAAAGTTTTTCATCCATAGTTTCAATCCAGATAGCAAAACTTGGATAATTGTGTTGTTTACCATTAATAATTTCAAATTGAAATTTTAAATCTCCTAATTCATAATTCAGATTAATAGTATCAAACTCGATTTTGTTTTTACCTCTAAAATCATTACTCTGAGCAAACAAATTAAAAGAACCGGCTAATATTACCAGATAAATTAAAAAACTCTTTTTCATATACTTTAGTTTTAAAAGTTATAAATTATACCTATAGTCGGAAGAATTGTTCCTGTTCCTTCCGATTTTATAGTTCTTAACAAATATCTATCCGAATTGTTTAAATCAAACATAGGAATGCCGTTTTGATCCAAATTTGTAATTATATCCTGTGTTTCAAATTTTTGATTGTAAACGTTTTGAATATCAATATATACCTTAAGTTCAGATTTTTTGAAATAAAAGCCTTTATCAATTCTTAAATCCAGCTGATGAAATGGTTTAAATCTTTCTGAATTGAGTTTTGAATAATCAAGATATGGTCTTTTTCTTAAATCCCAGGCCGCTATTAATGAGGATGTTTCAAGATCGTAAGGTGTGTATGGCAAACCACCGGCATATCTCCATTTAATTCCGGCAAACCAGTTGTTTTTAAATTTCTTTGTGGAAGTTATTATTAAAATGTGACGATTATCCCAAGACGCAGGTACATAATTATCATTCTTATTTTTAAAATCAACAATTGCAAAGGTGTATGAAATATTTACAAAGAAATCATTTTTAAATTTATTCTGCGACAATAATTCAACTCCATAAGCACGCCCATGCCCAATACTCAAAATTTCCTCATCGCCCAAAACTCCAAAATCAATTGGTTTTAGAGCAAGGTTTAAGGAATCTCTGACCGAAAACGGATATTTATCATAGTTTTTATAAAAACCTTCAACTGTTAAAATTGAATTTGAATTAGGGTAAAAACTTATTCCAGCAATTATATGATCAGATTGAATGTATTGAATATTATTGTTTTTATTAACTAAAACTCCTGCATTATCTCTAAATCCCAGGCTTGTATAAGATGGCAACATAAAGTATCTTCCCGTATTAAAATTTAATGAAAATTTATCACTGACATTATAAGATGCAGAAAGTCGAGGAGAAAACTGTTCCAGCGGATTATTCATTGAGTTTGAATAATTTGTAGCGTCAATACGAAAACCTAAAGAAAGGGATAATCTGTTTGAAACAAAAGACCGTGTAACTTGACCAAAAGCACCGTACTTAAACAAATCCAAATTTGAATCATAAGTCAAAATCTGAGCCCCGAAAGGTGTGAATAATTTTAAATAAGTGTCATTATAATAACGTGCATATTCTAAATTAATTCCGTAGTTAATACGAAAATTATTTTTTGTTTTAAAAAAGTCTTCCACTCTAAATTTGTTTTCAGCCTCAAAAGAATTGTAATCACTAATGAGATTTTCAATCTGTTCAATATTGTTTTGATATTTGTAAAAAGAATTTGACAACATACTACGGCTGAGAACAAAAGTTGTAAAACCATTATCCCTGAATCTTTTATAAGCACTGCCAATTGTATAATTCCATTGTTTACTGTCGTTTAAATATCCCAGAAGATATTTTTGAAATTCCGTAGGATTTTTCAAATCTCTGTCAAGAACATTTATATCATAAGCTCCCAGTCCTATAAATGTAATTTCACTTTTTGCGTCAATTTTGGTTTTAAACTTAAATTGAAAATCATTAAAAGTAGGTAAAAATGGCAATCCTATTAGTTTGAAAAGAAAGTTTAGATACGAACGACGAGCAGACACAATGAAAGTTGTGTTTTCGTTTAAGGGTCCGTCAAGAGTTAACGAAACTTCGGATGCTCCCAAACTTGCACGGGATTTTATTTTCTGATTGTTTCCATCAATTTGTTTAAAATTTAAAACCCCGCTAAGGGCATTTCCCCGTGAAGCAGGAAAAGCTCCGGCATAAAACTCAAGGTCTCGAATAAAATCTGCATTAAGTATTCCGTTTGTTCCACCGCTAGCTCCCTGTGTTGAGAAATGATTAATGGTTGGAATCTCAATATCATCAAGATAAAATTTTGATTCATTTGAAGCCCCTCCCCTTACAATAATGTCATTTCGATTTTGAGCCGAAAAAGCTGCTACCCCGGGCAAGTTTTGAATAACTTTTGAAATATCTCTATTTGCTCCTGGAGAATTTTCTATCTCAGATAATCCTAACTTTCTCAATGATACAGGAGCTTCCTCTTTTTTTGTGAAAACTTTTGCTTTAACAGTAACCTCATTTAACGTTAAAGCTTCTTCTCGCATAGGAATGTTAATATTTACCGTTCTGCCTGCAATAACCTGTATTTCTTCGGAATACCTGGTGACAAATCCTAATGATGAAACTGTCAAACGGTAAATTCCGGGCTTTAAACCCGCAATAATAAAATTACCGTTAAAATCCGAAGAGGCTCCATAATCCGTTCCTTCAATATAAATATT
Organism: uncultured Bacteroidales bacterium; assembly: GCA_937982115.1. Taxonomy (GTDB): domain Bacteria; phylum Bacteroidota; class Bacteroidia; order Bacteroidales; family ML635J-15; genus Bact-19. The sequence continues at coordinate 15,014 of CALJNE010000018.1, forward strand.
TGAGAATGGCAGCGGTTCATTATTCAGTTCATTATAAACCCTGCCTCTAATTTCACCATTCTGAGATATTAAAGAAATAGATATGAAAATAAAAATAACGGAAAACTTTAACCTTAACATAATAACAATTTTTAATTTTTTCTATTAAAACAAATTTATCTCTTTTTGTTCAATTTATTTTTATTTTTTTTAAACAAATTCTGATTTTTCAAACATATTTTGTTTTTACAACAAAAATTTAAGTTTTTTATTAAAATATAGATTGATGTCTGTTTCAATGCAAAAAAATATTTCCAAAAAACTGCTGAATGAATTGAATTTATTTTTCAGTTCAAATAAAAAAAATCTTGTACTTTTGTTGCAAACTTATTCAGGTGAAATTACAAAAACTGAAAAATATTGATTATAACATACCTCTTATTCTTGGTGGAGGTGTTAATGGTATAGGTCTTGCAAGAAGTTTTGGAGGGAAAAACATAAAATCAATTATATTAGACACAGCAAAAAATTTCTCTTTCTATTCGAGATACGTAACCGGAATAATTTGTCCTCATCCACGAGAAGAAAATAAATTCATAAATTTCTTAATTGAATTTGGAAAAGATTTTAAAAATAAACCTCTCCTATTCGTTACAAACGACCACTGGATGATTCCGGTTAGTAAAAACCAAAACTTACTCGAAAAATATTATGAATTTTCTATGTCGGAATGGAAAGTAATTGAAAATGCCACCGACAAACGCTATATGTATAAAATTGCAGAAGAAGTAGGTATTGACATTCCTCAAACTTTCTACCTTGAAAATATTACTAAAGTTGACGAGATTATAAATAATATAAGCTATCCTTGTATTCTTAAACCTGTAGTGACTGTAAATTTTGCTGAAAAACTTGGATCAGGACACAGAGTTTTTACTCTAAACAATAAGGAAGAACTGCAAAATCTTTCACAAAAGATATTGAGTTCTGGACTTGATAACAGAGAAATTATTATTCAAGAATATATTCCCGGAGATATAAGCACGCTATACACGATTACTACCTACAGCAATAAAAATGCTGATATTGTTTGTTACAGTACAGGTCATAAACTCAGACAACGACCTCCTGTTGCCGGAACAATAATTTCTGGACGAGTAATTCCGGAACCAAGACTCTACGAACCTGCAAAAAAACTTATTAAAAAACTGAATTTCTTTGGAATTGCAAATACCGAATTCAAATACGACCACAGAGATAATAAATATAAATTAATGGAAATAAATCCACGTCCGGGAAAGTGGAATTATTCGGTTACTGCCTCCGGTATTAATATGCCTTACCTTTTGTGGCAGGAAATACGAAACGAAAATTCAGAAACCAAACTTTTTTCCGACAAAGAGCTTATATGGTTATGTTTTTTTGAGGATTTTTTTAACACTGTACTCGGTGGATTTCGAAAAAAAGGATTCCCGGAATATTCTTTAAGCTTAAGAAAATATTTTAAATCTGTAAAAGGAAAAAAGGTTGATGCCATAATCTCATTAACCGACCCTATGCCCGCAATTTTTTATTTATTCAATCACTAATATGACTAACGAGATTAAACAAAAAACTGTTTTTGCTCTTAAATGGGTTACGCTTCTTCAGGCAAGCACTACCATAGGACAGTTTTTGATACGCTTTATTCTTGCAAACATTCTCTTCCCTGATGAAATTGGGCTAATAGCCATAGTTACGGTAGTTACAGAGCTTATGGTTACGGCTGCGGATATGGGATTCAATGCTGCCATTATACAGAGAAAAAAACTTAAAAATTCTCATTTAAGCACTGCATTTTTTCTAAACATCGGCTCGGCAATTGTTTTAATGTTTTTAGTAATTGTATTTTCATATCCGCTTTCAGTCTTTTTTAATGATGTAAGATTATCCGAGCTTTTTAAAATTGTTTCGTTTATAATTTTAATTCGTGCATCAGTTTCTGTTCAAATAGGTTTGCTCGACAGAAAATTGAGATTCAAAAAAATAGTTATTCTTTCTCTTGTTGCATTGATATTTAGTTCCATTGCAAAAATTATTCTTGCAAAAAACGGCTACGGAGCAAAAAGTATTGCCTACGGCGACATTTTAAATCAACTTATAATTGCAGGATATTTATGGATAACTTCCTCGTGGATACCATCAATTAAAAAAGTAACAAAACAAGCATTTCGGGAATTGTTTTCTTTCGGCGGAAACATTATGCTTGTTAACACAATAAATATGTTAAGTTCCAAATTGGATACAATGCTAATCGGTAGAATTGCAGGTACTTTTGCAACAGGCTTATTTTCTATCGCTGCTTTGGTATCCGACACATTAGTTTCAATTATAAACAACATTGTACAGAGAGTTCTTTTTCCGAGTTTTTCAAGAATACAGGACGATAAATCAAAAATGCGTACAGGATATTTACAAGCCACAAAATACATCAGCTTATTAGGAATTCCAATATGTATAGGAATATTTTTTCTGGCTGATGAAATTGTAAACTTGTTCCTGCAAGAAGCCTATAAACCGGCAATAATACTTATAAAAATACTATCATTCAGAGCAGTTTTTAATTCAATGGGCGGAATACTTTGGGGACAGGTATTAAAAGCAACCGGAAAATCACGTCTAGTATTGATATTAACTATTGTAAAACTTTTCGCTCTTGTAGTGTTTGTTTATGCAGGTTCGTTTTTCGGTCTTGAAGGAATCGCCGCAGCAACAGTTTTTTATGGAGCTGTATTTCGTTTTGTATATCAGCACTTCATTAACAGAATCATCGAAATTAAAATGTTTGAATATATTAAATCTCTTTTCCCTGCCTTAGCATCAACTTTTTTAATGGCAATTTCAATATTTTTAATTCAATTATTATTGAAGCAGTCTGGTATAAATAATTATCCTTACGTCGTGATAACACTTTTCATAGGAGGACTAACCTACCTCAGCTCCTTCTATCTGCTCTTCAAAAAAGACTTTACAGAATTATTAAAAATGCTAAGAAATAGATAGTGGGGATTGGGACATAATTTTTACCTTTGCAAAAAAAACTAATGAAAACGCATTTTTTAACTGCACTCATTTTATTTTTCGTTGCAAAAAATCTTATTTGTCAGTCAATTTCCCAAGAAAATCTTAAGGATAATTTAAAGATTCTCGGAAGCATTGAGTTGAAAGGCAGGTTACCCGGAACACAAGGTTACGATATTGCGGCTGATTTTTGCATTCAAAAATTTAGAGAGTATGGAGTAAAGAATTTCTCGGGAATAAACAACTACAAACAATTTTTTAAATTAGAAAACAACAGAATTATCGGACCATGTGATTTTAATATTATTCATGCCGAAAGAGGATTTCTGAAACTCAAACATGGAACGGCATATACTCTTAGAGGTTTTACCGGCAGTGCTACAGGAACTTTTGATGTCGTATTTTGCGGATACGGAATTTCCTCTGAGAATTACGATGATTACAAAAACGTTAATGTAAAAAATAAAGCCGTTATTATTTACAAAGCCAATCCAAAATTTGAAAATTTAAATGTTGAACCGTTTAGTATTCGAAGTCGCATAAAGACGGCCGCTGAAAAAGGTGCTGCAGCAGTAATTTTTGTTAACACTCCCGCTACCAAAAATTCTCACCCTATTGGTAGTGTTATGGACGGAAAAGGCGAACATTTTCACAACATACCCGCAATCGAAATTGACCACCAAACTACAGAATTATTTTTTGATGGCAGCGGTGTTAGTTTTGCCGACACTTACAACACTATTATCGAACAAAAAGCTCCAAACTCAATCGAACTCAAATCTAAGGCAATGCTTGACATCAAAGCAATTTACAATCCCGCTGTTGATTTTTATAATATTATTGGCTACATCGAAGGTAAAAATGTTTCAAAAAAAGACGAATACATACTCCTTACAGCACATTTAGACCATGTTGGCAGTCAGTGTGAGGTTGTTTTCCCGGGAGCAAATGATAATGCAAGCGGGAGTGCTGCTATTCTCGAATTGGCAAGATATTTTTCGGAATATAAACCGGAACACAGTATTATCTTTGCATTGTTAACAGCAGAAGAATCCGGACTTCAAGGGGCAGAATTTTTAGCAGCAAACTTGCCTGTAAGTTCAAATAAAATTATTGCAGCTTTAAATTTTGATTGTATTGCTTCAGGCGACAGCATCCAGTTAGGAAATGGACTTACAAATCCCGAATTATTTAAACTTGCAAAATCCCTTGACAAGAACAATCTTGTTATTAAAGACACCTGGTCAAACGGCGGTGCTGATTTAACACCTTATGTAAAGTCCGGAATTCCGGGATTATATTTTGTTACAAAATATTCTTATACAAATCTTCATTTGCAAACCGATACTTTCGAAAACTGCAATCTCGATTTATTTGAAAAAGTAGTTATACTTGCTGCAGAATTGATTAAAAATATAGATAAAGGAAAATACGAACGCGAAAACATACTTAAATCAGAAACTGAATGAAAATCTGCCATATCACTACGGTACATCCTCGCTTTGATGTTAGGATTTTTCATAAAGAATGTCAATCTTTAAACAATGAATTTAAAGATGTTTCTTTAATAGTTGCCGACGGGCTTGGAGATACAGTTTCGAACCATATTAAAATTTACGATATAGGAAAAGCAAAAGGACGAAAAGAACGTTTTGTAAAAACTGTAAACATAGCTCTTAAAAAAGCCTTAAGTATAAAAGCAGATGTCTATCACATTCATGACCCGGAACTTTTAAGAATAATTAAAAAATTAAAAAAATCCGGAGCTGCCGTAATATATGATGCACATGAAGACCTCCCCCGACAAATCCTCAACAAACCATATATTCCGAAATCATTACGAAATTTTATTTCACTGATAATTGAAAAATACGAAAACAGAAAAGCAAAAATTGCAAACGGAATAATTGCTGCTACCCCACATATAAGAGACAGATTTTTAAAAATCAACCCAAACACAACCGACGTAAACAACTTCCCTAAAATTGACGACATTGTTTATAACGATAATTGGGATGAACGAGAACTTGCAATTGCATACATTGGAGGAATTTTTAAAACACGCGGCATACTCGAAACTCTCGAAGCAATAAAAGACAGCAATATAAAACTGCTTCTGGCAGGAAAGTTTTCTCCAGAAACTCTCGAAGCTGAATCTAGAAACCATTCGGGATGGAAAAATGTAATTTACTTCGGATTTCTCGACCGAAACGGGATAAACGATATTCTAAAACAAGCCCGTATTGGCATGGTAATATTAGAGAATACACCAAGTTATATAGTTTCGCTGCCGGTAAAAATGTTTGAATATATGGCTGCAGGGTTACCTGTTATGGCTTCAGATTTTGATTTATGGAAAAATATTGTTGAAGCCGAAAATTGCGGAATTTGTGTAAACCAAAAAGACGTGAATGAAATCAATCAAAAATTAAATCAAATCATTACTAATACTGAACTGCTCAAAGAAATGGGTAGAAACGGCAGAAATGCTGTCATAAATAAATATAACTGGAGTATTGAAGAAAAAAAACTTATATCTTTTTACAAAAATTTAATGAAAAACAATAATGAGGATATTGCTGATTAATCATTATGCAGGCTCTCCAGAAATGGGGATGGAATTTCGTCCATACTATTTTGCAAAACAATGGGTTGATGCAGGTCATGATGTTTTTATTTTAGTTGCAGATAACTCTCATCTACGGAAAAAAAAGATAAAAATCAAAAAAAGTTTTGAAAAGCAAGATATTGACGGCATAAAGTATTTTTGGATTAAAACCCCTGAATATAATGGTAACGGAGTTTCAAGGGTATTGAATATTTTCAGCTTCGTTTTTAAAAGCTATTTAAATGCAAAAAGACTTGCCAGAGAAATAAATCCGGATATTGTTATTGCCTCATCAACATACCCCATAGATAACTACACTGCCCGAAGAATTGCAAAACTTTCAGGAGCAAAACACATTTACGAAGTTCATGATTTATGGCCACTCTCTCCAATGGAACTTGGTAAAATGTCGAAATATCACCCGTTTATAATGATTATGCAGCATGGAGAGAATTTCGCTTACAAACATTGCGATGCGGTAATTTCGATGCTGCCGAACACAAAAGAGCACATGCAAAATCATGGACTCGACCTAAAAAAATGGCATTACGTACCTAATGGCATTAATCCCGAAGAATGGGAAAATCCCTCAGATATTCCAGACATGCACAAAACTATTCTTGAAAATCTAAAACGTGAAAATAAAACAATAATCGGATATGCCGGTGGTCATGCTATTTCAAATGCTCTCGATACACTAATTGAAGCTGCCCAAATTTTACAAGAAAATAAAACATTACAATTTGTACTTGTAGGTGACGGAGTTGAAAAAAACAGATTAATGGAAAAAGCCTCTAAACTTTCAAATGTTATTTTTCTAGACCCTATTCCAAAAAATTCAATCCCTCGTTTACTTGAAAAAATGGATATACTTGTTCTAGGAACACAAAAAAGCAATTTGTACAAGTATGGTATCAGCATGAACAAACTTATGGATTATATGATGGCAGGCAAGCCAATAGTTCAATACATTAGCGGTTACAATTTTATTGAAATTGCAGCTGCAGGTTTGTGTTGCGAATCCGAAAATCCACGGCAACTTGCTGATTGCATTTTAAAATTGTCCGAAGCATCCATCGAAGAACAAAAACACTACGGAGAAAATGCAAAAAAATTCGTTATCGAAAATCACAATAATAGAATCTTGTCCCAAAAATGTCTTGATATTTTTAATCAACTTACAACTTCTTTTTAATTTCAATTATTGCAGAAACCAAAAGTCCCAGCAAAAATCCGATTACAAAGGACACTGCTACACTTTTTGTTAAACTCTTATTGGAACGAATAAATAACTGATTGTTTATAATAGTGAATTTTTGTAATTTAGAGAGTTCCTCTTCCAGCAATGTTTTTCTATCATGTAAATCAAGCATCTGTTTAAATATATCTCCGGCATAGACTGAGCCTTGAACATTGCTTTCAGAACTTATTGCAATAATATTTGCCTGAAGAGTATTTAGCTCTGCTATTTCTTTGTTTATATCTTGTAATAACTGTGAAACATATTTTCGGCGAGATTCAATAGTATTTTTTACATAAGGTATTTCATTCAAATAATTCATAAGACCTTCGGAAAATTTCCCCAATTTTTCGACATCATAAAAATGTACTGAAATTTTTACGGCGTTTGTTATTCCTGTGTCTAAATCAAAATACCTGATTGATTTTGCTACGTCATAGGGAATATTCAGTTTTTCGGACACAGAATCGTATTGTTCAGACAGAATGAATAATCTGACAGGACTTACAAGTTCGTAAACAATTTGTTTGTTTATTACGGGACTGGTCGCAATAATTGTAGTTTTATAATATTTTTTGCCATAAAAATGATTAAGTATTCCTGCCAATAATGCTACGAGTATTGATAATATTATTATTTTAAAGTATTTCTTAATAAAATTAATTACATTTCTAATAAGTGTCAAAAAATCAATTTGATTGGTATTTTCCATATTTAAATTTCTTTTTCGATTTGATAATAATTTCTATCACTTGATGAACGAGATATCAACTCTCCCAAAAATCCGGTAAGGAATAATTGCGTTCCGATAATCATTGCAACTAAGGCAATATAAAAATACGGATTGGAAGTAATTCGTTCGAGGCGTATTCCATGCGACACAGCCCATAATTTATGAAAGCCAATGTATGCGCTGGCAGCAAATCCTATTAAAAACATTAAAGTTCCCAGAACGCCGAATAAGTGCATTGGCTTCTTGCCAAACCCTGTAATAAACAATACTGATAATAAATCAAGATAACCATTAACGAAACGTTCGAAACCGAATTTTGTTTTTCCGTATTTTCGAGGACGATGTGCAACTACCTTCTCTCCTATTTTCACGAATCCTGCTTGTTTTGCAATTACAGGGATATAACGATGCATTTCGCCATAAATCTCAATACTTTTAACGACTTTTGCCCTGTATGCTTTTAATCCGCAGTTAAAATCATGAAGTTTTATGCCGGTAAATACTCTAACCGTAAAATTAAAAAATTTGCTTGGCAATGTTTTGCTGATTGGGTCATAACGTTTTTTCTTCCATCCCGAAACAAGGTCATATTTTTCTTCTTTTATCATCCTGTAAAGTACGGGAATTTCATCGGGAGAATCCTGCATATCGGCATCCATAGTAATAACTACATCTCCATTTGAAGCCTGAAAACCTACCTGCAAGGCAGCAGATTTTCCGTAATTTCTCCGAAAGCTTATTCCCCTGACTATATCAGAATATTTTTGTTTTAGCGATTCAATCACAGTCCAGGAATTATCATTACTGCCGTCATCAACGAAAATTATTTCAAAAGATTTACCGGAATTATCCAGAACCTTAACAATCCATTCCGTTAACTCCGGCAACGACTCTTCTTCGTTGTATAATGGAATAACTATTGAAATATCCATAAATTATTCTTCTTCAGTTTTTATTTCTTTCATGATTTCCGTAAAAGAATCAGCTTTCTTTTTCACAAAAATACCGGTAATCAAAGCTATAACAGCCCCTTGAAATACTGTGGTAATAACAGAAAAGAAAGCCATACTTCCGGGAATCATAATATATTTTTCGTTGTATTCATAAGCCATTTTAATCTGAGATTCCGGAAGTTCCTGTTCGTAAAGCTGCATTTTTACCATGTCAAGCATTTTCGTTAATTCTTCCGGTGCAATCCATTTATAAAAAATATAAGTGTAAATTCCCATCATAACAGCTCCTAACAATAACATTATAAGTGTTTTGCCGTAAAGTTTGCCATAACTTATTAACCCTTCATTAACATTATCGCGGAAATGTTTCTGAACAAAAAAGATTGTTACTAAAAAAACTAATATGCTAATCCAGCCAATGGCTTTGTTTTGTCCCAAATTAAAAATCCAAATTAATAGACTCATCAGAACCATAGGAGCAATCATTACCGCTCCATAGCTAAGATAATTTTTAAAATTGCTGTTCATAATATCAGTTTTTAAAATAATGTTCAAATATATTTAGTTTTTTTAAAAAAATATCAATCTAAGTTTGATTTTAAATAAATTTTTGTATTTTTGCAGCGGGTAAGTCTTATACGACCAGCTCCCGCCCAACTCCCCCAGGTCAGGAATGAAGCAAGGGTAAGCGGTTGAGCGGTGCGATGTAAGTAACTTACCCTTTTTTATTTTATTCCAAAAAATCCGGAAAGTAATTTATAATGTTTTTCTGAATGGATATTTGCTGTAGATAAAAATTAGTTCGATTAATAACCCTATAATTGATTTATAAAATTACTTTTGGAAGATAGAAGATATATGAATGTGTTGTTCATATTCTCAAAGATAAAAGCGAAATAATTCGACTAATGTTTAAAAAATTTCATTAACTTAAAATTGTTTGCTTTAATTTCTAAAATATCATTTAAAAATTATTGCACGTCATTTGATGATTTAATTGAAATATTTATTTTTGCTTAACATTAAACCTTACTAAATTATTTGCCAAAAATGGATGATAAGATTACTTTTGGTAAACTTATAAACGAGTTAGCCTCATTGTAAAACAACACCGAAAAGACAGAAAATTTGACGACAGAACTAATCATATTATTCGCAATTTCGTTTCTCGCGGCGACAATTTCAGGAGCGGCAGGTTTTGGCGGTGCATTAGTTTTGCTTCCCATTTTGACTGAAATAGTTGGAATTAAAGCAGCCGTTCCTATTTTAACAATAGGACAAATATTTGGTAACGCTTCAAGAGTTTGGTTCGGTAGACACGAACTGAAATGGAAACCAATTATTTTCTTTTTGCTTACAGCAATTCCATTGACAATTTTGGGCAGTTACTTGTTTACCGACATTGATAGCAACAAAATCAAAATAGGCATTGGCATTTTTCTAATTACCTTGGTCATTTACCGCAGGACTAAAATTAAGAAAATTGCTCTTGGCGACAAAGGAATGTTACTCGGTGGCGGACTTACAGGTTTTTTATCAGGACTTGCCGGAAGTGCAGGACCGCTTGGTGCTGCTTTTTTTCTCGGTCTTAACTTGAAAGCTACCGCATACATAGCAAGTGAAGCATTTACCGCATTGACAATGCACCTGATTAAGACAATTGTTTACAAAAAATATTCTCTAATTGGACATATCGAACTTTACTATGGAATTTTTATTGGTGTAGCAATGATTTTGGGCAGTTATACAGGAAAGAAAATAATCGAGAAATTGAGCCGAGAAAAATTTATTTTGCTCGTTGAAATTTTGCTCATAATATCAGGTATTCAGTTAATATGGACAGCGATATGAAAACAGACGAAAGTAACATATAAGTAACAACAAAGGCTATATGGAATAAGGGTTTTAGATGTAATTCAAGCATTGTTGCCAGCTCAAAATTCAGTGTAGGTGGACAGGATAGTAAATCCATTTCTGAACATAGCCTCAACCCTCAGAAGCACGATAGTTATATTCAGGAATTTCCCTGACACAAAAGTTCGAAGACGACGGAAATATATACACATGTTTCGAAAAAAGTTTGCAAAAATAAAGAACCCATTTGATGTTGATTTGTAAAAATTTATTCCGTTTTGAAATAATTTTTAATTTTTTTGAATTTAATTTAAAATTTTAATACCTTTATATTTAAGATAAACCTTATTAAAGGTAAGGTTATTTGCCAAAAATGGATGATAAGATTACTTTTGGTAAGATTATAAACGAGTTAGCTTATCTATTTTATAACTATCAAAAATATTTACATACTAAAAACTACCTTCTTTGTTAATATTTTCTAAAAAATATTTCAACAATTTGTTAGTTCTGTAATTTTGTTAAAAGAAATTTAATTATTTTTTTATGAATTTAAATGGGAAAATTGCTATAATCACCGGAGCCTCCGAAGGAATCGGGAAAGCTATTGCCTTAGAATTTGCAAGTAGAGGAGCAAAAGTTGTTCTTGCCTCTCGAAACATAAATAAATTGGAAGAAGTAAAGACAAAAATAGAGAATAATAGAAGCACGGCTATTTGCGTTCAAACAGATGTAAGCATAGAACAAGACTGTGAAAACTTAATAAACGAAACCTTACGTAATTTCGGGAAGATTCATATTCTTGTAAACAATGCAGGAATTTCTATGCGTGCAAATTTTAACGAATTAAATACGGATGTCATCCGTAAAGTTATGGATATAAATTTCTTTGGAACAGTTTACTGCACAAAATATGCTCTGCCTTATATTTTAAAAGAAAAAGGCTTTATTGTGGGAATTTCTTCTATTTCAGGAATCACTCCATTGCCGGGACGTACAGGATATTGTGCTTCAAAATTTGCAATAAGCGGCTTTCTTAAAACTCTACGACTCGAACATAAAAAAGACGGTCTGAATGTTATGATTGTTTATCCAGGATTTACAAATTCCGAAATCAGAAAAAATGCTCTAACTAAAGATGGACAACCTCAAGGTAAAAGCCCCCGTACCGAAGAAAAAATGATGTCTGCAGAAAAACTTGCAGAAATTATCGCAAACGGTATAGAAAAAAACAAAACACAAATCATCACAACACTTCAAGGTAAAATGACTGTATTCTTTTACAGATTGTTTCCACATTTGGTTGAAAAACTTATTTTAAAAACAATGAAAAAAGAACCTGATAGTCCAAATTTTTAAATATTATGAAAAAAGATGCAGTATTAGTTTTATCAAGCGGCGGTTCTCGTGGTCTTGCTCAGATCGGAGTTATAAATTGTTTGTTAAAAAATGATTTTAATATTAAATCTGTTGCGGGCTCTTCTATCGGATCAATTATTGGAGGTTTTTTTGCTATGGGTAAATTGGATGATTATACCAATTGGGTTAAGCAGCTTGATAAAAAAGATGTTTGGGGTTTAATGGACTTTACCCTTAAATCTAATGGCATTATTAAAGGAGAGAAAATTTTCGACACACTAAAACAAATTATCCCTGACAGAAATATCGAAAATTTACCAATAAATTTTGCTGCAGTGGCAACAGATATTATTCAAGAAAAAGAAATAGTTTTCACATCAGGCAGTATTTACAATGCCTTCAGAGCTTCTGTTGCAATACCGGCAGTATTTACTCCGGTAATTGATAATGATACTTTTCTTGTTGACGGTGGTGTATTAAATCCCATTCCTTACGAATACGTTACACGAGATAAAAATGATTTACTAATTATTGTAAATCTATACGGCAAAAGCAAACAACATCTTAGTAAAAAAGAAATTTCAAAGGATACAAAAGAATTAAACAAAATCAAATTGTCAATAAATAAATTCCTGAATACCGAAAATAAAAAAAGCATCGGATATTATAATCTTCTTAGCAGAACTTCATCAGCAATGATACATAAAATTGCCGAATTAAAAATAAAGCAAATTAATCCTGACATACTTATTGAAATTCCGCACGATACGGCTAAAACATTTGATTTCTTTAAAGCTAACGACCTTATAAAAATGGGCGAAGAAATTACTCAAAAAACTTTAGAAATATATTTTAAAAAAAATAATTAATCACCTTATTCTTTTCAACAAAGCCACATTTTCAATGTGATGAGTGTGCGGAAACATATCTACCGGCTGAATTTCTACAACCTGATAAACATCTGACAAAATCTCAATATCTCTTGCCTGCGTAGCAGGATTACAACTAACATAAATTATTCTATCGGGATTTGTATTTTTAATTTTTTTTAAAACATTTTCATGAACTCCTGCCCGTGGTGGATCCAACACAATAACATCAGGTTTCCCGTTAGAAACTATGAAATCTTCGGTAAATATATCTTTCATATCTCCGGAAAAAAACGAAGTATTGCTTAATCCATTTAATTCTGAATTTTTAATTGCATCTTCAATAGCTTCGGCAACTGAATCAATACCCACAACTTTTTTACAATGTCTTGCCATATAAAGGGCTATTGTCCCTGCTCCTGTGTATAAATCATAAATTACCTCGTCGGATTTGGGCGATACATATTTTAAAACAGTATCGTACAAATTTATTGTTTGTTTAGTATTAGTCTGAAAAAAAGACTTTGGATTTATCCTGTATTTAATACCTTTAAGTTCTTCTAAAATAAAATCATTTCCTTTATAAACCACATAATTCAAATCATAAAGGCTATCATTAAATTTAGGATTTATGAAATAAATCACTGAATTTATGTCAGGAAAGCTATCAACAACAAAATCTAACAGTTTGTAAATTTTATCTTTAGCTTCATAAGCAAAAACTAATATAAGCATCCATTCTCCGGTATCAGTATTTCTGATTATCAAATTTCTAAGAAAACCTTCATGTGTTCTTACATTGTAAAAATCATAAGAATTTTCTACAGCAAATTTTTTTATTGCATTTCTAATTTGATTCGAAGGTTCTTTTTGTAAATAACATTCTTCAATATCCACGACTTTATCGAACATACCTTTAACATGAAAACCTAATCCTTTCAGTTGAGGATCGGAACTTTCATATTTAGGTTCGTTATCCAGAAGCCAGCGACGAGTGGAAAATGTAAATTCAAGTTTATTTCTGTAGAACTTTTCATTTTCAGAAGGAAGAATAGGATTTGTTTTAAATCCCTGAATTTTTCCGATTCTGTACAACTGGTCGTTTACTTGTTTTTCTTTGTAAAATAACTGTTTCTTATAGGGTAAATGTTGCCATTTACATCCTCCGCAAATTCCAAAATGTTTACAAAAAGGCTCGACCCTATCGGGAGAAGCTTTTACTAAATTTAAAATTACTGCCTCAGCATAATTTTTCTTTTTCCTGGTTACCAAAACATCCACAACATCGCCCGGAACAGCTCCGTCCACAAAAACAACAAAATTTTCATGCCTCCCTACAGCAACACCCTCAGCAGCAACATCATAAATCAACAAATCATTGATAGTAATATTTTTACCTCTTTTTCCCACAACTATAGTTTTTGCAAAAATAATAAAATTGGGGGAAAGTTTTCTGGAAAAATGACTTTCTCAACTTGCTTTCCTGTTCCATTCCCATCGCAATTTTTCCACCAAAACCTTTTTAATTCAAATATTCAACAATTCTTTAATTTATCTGTTAAAAATTTATAACATAAATCTAAATTGCTATGATAAAATATTTGTTTTCAACAAAACCCGCTCAAAACCTGATATCAAACATCTGGTTGTTATTACTGCGTATTTCTATTGGAGCAGCAATGCTAACACATGCTTTGCCGAAATTGAATTTACTGTTTTCCGGAAATGAAATAATGTTTATTGACCCTCTTGGAATTGGTATGACAACTTCATTGATTTTGGTTGTTTTTGCAGAATTTTTTTGTTCTATATTACTAATTACAGGTTTTACAACTCGCCTTGCTTTAATTCCTTTAATATTTACTATGTTTATTGCCGCATTTGTTTTCCATGGTTCGGATCCATTCGCTGTAAAAGAATTATCGTTAATGTATCTTTTGATTTATATAACTATTTTCATCACCGGTCCGGGGAAATACTCCATTGATAATTTAATTTCTAAAAGAACGATTTCATAAAATTCAAACTTATTTTGTTTTTAACGCATTAGACACAAGAGAAGTTTGTCTGGCTGCGGTACTATTTGGAAGTTAGAAGTCAGAAGGTAGAAGGGAAAAGACAGCGACGAGCTTTTTCTTTTGTTACTTTTCTTTTTAAGCGGCATAAAAAGAAAAGTAAATAATATAAACCAAACAACTCACTCCAAACCGAACGTCAAAAGTACTAACCAAAATAACTACTCAACAAGAAGTTTGTCTAAGTAAGAAACTACTAAATTATCGAAGATATTTTGTTAAAAAAAAGCAGTTTTTAAATTTTGTTTCGATTTAGATTTGTAATAAAAAAAGCACCACTGTGGGTGCTTGTAGCGAGAGGCGGGGTTGAACCGCCGACCTCATGATTATGAATCATGCGCTCTAACCAACTGAGCTACCTCGCCGAATGATTTTCTCAAAAGAAAATCGGTTGCAAAGATAAATATTTTTATTATTTTACAAATAAAATATTTGTGATTTTAGAAAATTTTTATAAATTGCGTAAAATTTAAGTTCAAATATATTTTTTTTACGAATAAAACTTTAGAAATGACAAAAATAGAAATTGAATATCTTTTTAATTGTTCGCCAAAAATACTCTTTAACAGACTCAGCACTCCCATTGGGCTGGCAGAATGGTTCGCAGATGAAGTTTTTGTTGATGATAACATTTTTACTTTTGTTTGGGAAGGAATTGAAGAAAAAGCCGAACTTGTTGCTATCAAAGACCTCAGTTTTGTAAGATTCAAATGGTTGGAAGGAGAAGAAGATACATATTTTGAATTCAGAATAATTACACACGAACTCACAAATGATGTAGCATTAATCGTTACAGATTTTGCTATTGACGATGAAAACGAAGAAGTTAAAGAGCTCTGGGAAACTCAAATTAATAAATTAAAATATCTTTTGGGAGCTTAAATAAGTTTTTACATTTCTTTTTACTACATTTGCACGTTTAATTTTATTAACGTGTTTAAGAAATTACACATATACATTATAAAAAAGTTTATCGGACCTCTCGTCTTGACTTTCCTGATATGTGTATTTATCCTTTTAATGCAATTTCTTTGGAAATACATTGATGATCTGGTAGGAAAAGGCTTAGATTGGGATATAATTGCCAGACTATTATTTTATGCTTCCTTAACACTCGTTCCTCTGGCTCTTCCATTGGCTGTGTTATTGGCTTCCATTATGACTTTCGGTAATTTAGGAGAACGTAACGAACTTTTTGCAATGAAAGCCGGAGGTGTTTCTCTTTATCGAATCATGTTTCCGTTATTTATTTTTAACATTATTATTTCATTTGGGGCTTTTTATTTTTCCAATAATCTTCTGCCATATACTAATTTAAAAATGCGAAGCTTACTGTTCAGTATTCAGCAGCAACGCCCAGAAGTTTCGCTTCGTAACGGTATTTTTACTGATCCTGTTGATAATATCAGCATAAAAATTGACAGAAAATACCGCAACAGCAATATGCTCGAAGGTATTATGATTTACGATCATCGTAACAGAGGCGGGAATACAAATGTTACAACTGCAGAAACAGGAAGCATTTACATGACCGAAGATAAAAGCGTTTTAATATTGGATTTATACAACGGATATCGTTACGAAGAAATAAAAAAAGAAGAAGACCTCAGATCTGCTGAAAAAAGTCGTCCTCATCAAACATCTAAATTCGACAGGCAAGTAGTCTATATACCTCTGGATGTGATTGAAATTAACAAAGCTAACGAAGATCTTTTTAAAAACAGCTTTGAAATGCTAAACGTAAATCAACTTAAATATGCAACTGATTCTTTAAATAATTATCTTTTAAAAAGGAAAAAAGAAATCTGGAATAACATAATACTTTACTCATTATTTAAAGCAGAAAACAAATGGGTAAATATTCCCGAAGAAATAAAACCTATTGCTCAACAAAATGTTGGTACTTACGGCGACTCAAATAAAAAAATAATGCATGTTGACAGTGTTTTCAACAACTTAAACGACATGCAAAAAAGTAAAGTTCTGGATTTTGCCTTAAACTTTGCAAATTCAGCAAAAACTTATGTTGAAGTTTCAATTGATGAAATAAACGGCTATAAACAATGGATTGCCCGACATAAAGTTGAATGGCATAGAAAATACGTTCTTTCTATTGCTTGTCTTTTATTTTTCCTACTCGGGGCTCCTCTTGGTTCTATAATACGTAAAGGCGGTTTTGGGTTGCCGGTAATTGTGGCAGTTCTTATATTTTTATTGTATTATATTATCTCAATAACTTTTGAAAAAACCGTGAGGCAGGCTGTGATTACTCCTGAAATCGGAATGTGGATTAGCACTTATGTATTAATTCCTCTTGCTATATTTTTAATTTATAAAGCTGCTACTGATTCCATGAGAGTTAGCTCGCACTTTTATGAAAAAATCAACAATTTCTTTAGAAGAAAAAAACGATAATATCAAATAGATTCGCAAAGATGAACTTTTTATTTCTGACAAATAAAATTCCATATCCCCCAAAAGACGGCGGTGCAATAGGCTTCTTTAATCTGGCAATTTCTCTTGCAAATCTCGGTCATTCAATTGATTTATTAACCTTAAACACAAATAAACATTACTTCCCTATTGATAAAATTCCACAAGATTTAAAACAAAAAATAAATTTTCACGACGTTTATATTAATACGGATATCAGTTTGGTTAAATTATTGAAAAACCTTTTATTTTCAACACTTCCATACAATGCCGAAAGATTTATTTCCGATGATTTCAAGGCTAAATTAAAATCATTATTAGCCGAAAAAGAATTCGACATTGTTCATATCGAAGGATTATATATGTGTCCGTACATCGAAATTGTCAGACAAAATTCAAATGCGAAAATAACATTACGTTCGCACAATATTGAACACGAAATCTGGGAAAGATTAGCTTTTGAAGAAGTAAATCCATTAAAAAAATTCTATCTGAAAAAATTGGCAGCCAGAATTAAAAATTTCAAATTAAATTATCTTAATAAATATGATTTTTTGGTCCCGGTAACAAGTCGAGAACTCGAAATTTACAACTCTCTCGGAAACATTAAACCGGGATTTATTGCACCTACCGGCATAACCGAAGACAATAAAAAACTTTTTCTCGCTAATAGCAATTCTGAATACCCAGGATTCTTTTTTATTGGAGCTTTAGATTGGTATCCTAACATCGAAGGATTAAAATGGTTTTTAGAAAATATCTGGATTGATTACGTGAAAGAATATCCCAAAAATACTTTTAGTATTGCCGGTAGAAATGCAGAACCACAGTTTGAAAAATATTTGTCTCAATTTCCTAACATCAATTATTTTGGCGAAGTTGAAGATGCCGATGAGTTTATTTCCCGTGGCTCTGTTTTGATTGCTCCTATCCTTTCCGGCAGTGGCATGAGAGTTAAAATTATCGAAGGAATGGCTGCCGCAAAAACAATTATTACAACAACTATCGGAACCGAAGGCATTATTACCACTAACGAAATTAATATACTTATCGCCGATAATCCCGAAACTTTTTTAAATATTATGTTTAAACTTAGTGCTAACAAACAAATTCATGATGAAATTTCAAAAAATGCTCGTATCTTCGTTGCTGAAAATTATAATAATACTGTTATTGCAAAAAATTTAGCTGATTTTTACAAAAGATATATTTAGAATGATAATTTTTGAAATAATATTTTGGCTTTCTGTTTTTCTAATATTCCACACTTATGTGTTATATCCTGTATTATTAAAAATATTAGCAAGCCGAAAGAATTTCAACTTTCAAAATAACACAGAAGAATTGCCATCGGTTAGCATTTTAATGTCCTGTTTCAACGAAGAAACTGTAATAGCACAAAAAATCGAAAGTATAATTGGTTCGGACTATCCTCAAGAAAAAATTCAAATAATTATAGGTTCAGATAACAGCAGCGACAATACAAACAATATAATTGCAAGCTATGCTGAAAAATATTCAAATATCATCTTCAAACCATTCTATTTCCGACAAGGGAAATCCAATATTATAAATCAACTTTATGAAATCAGTACAGGAAAAATTTTGATATTAACCGATGCAAATGTATTTTTTGATAAAAACACTATAAAAGAAATTATTAAACCTTTTCAGAATCCCGAAATTGGATTGGTTGATTCCAATATGATAAATACAGGCATAAAATCAGAAGGCATTTCATTTCAAGAAAAATCATACATCTCAAGAGAAGTAATAATTAAACACAGAGAAAGCCTTTTATGGGGAACAATGATGGGACCTTTTGGCGGTTGTTTTGCAATAAGACGAAATTTATACTCGCCCGTTCCTAAAAACTTTCTTGTTGATGATTTTTATATCTGTATGAAAGTATTGGAAATGAAATACAAAGCTATAAACAACCTTGAGGCAAAAGTTTTTGAAGATGTTTCTAACAATTTATCAATCGAATTTAAAAGAAAAATTAGAATTGCTACCGGAGATTTTCAAAACCTCAACCGTTTTAAAAAACTTTTATTCCCTCCATGGAAAGGATTGGCATTTAGCTTCTTATCTCACAAAGTTTTAAGATGGATTACTCCGATTTTTATGATATTTTCTTGGATTTCAGCATTTATAATGTCGTTTTCAAGTGATTTTTACCTTATTTTGTTTATTGCGTATAATTTTATTTTCTTTTTGGCAATGGCTGACTTTTTACTTAAAAAATTAAATATTCATATTATAATTTTGCGATTTATTACGCACTTTTTAACTATGAATCTTGCTTTATTAATTGGAATGTTTAAATCAATAAAAGGAGTTGAATCAAATGTGTGGAAACCAACAAAACGAAATCAATAGCCAGCTTAACACTATAGAGGAAGCTATTGAAGATATCAGACAGGGAAAAATTGTAATTGTAGTAGATGATTATGATAGAGAAAACGAAGGCGATTTTGTTGTTGCTGCCGAAAAAATAACTCCCGAGATAGTCAATTTTATGGCCAAATTCGGCAGAGGATTAATTTGTTGCTCAATACCCGAAAGCAGATGCAAAGAATTAAACCTTGAGTTGATGGTCGGCAAAAATACTTCTCTGCACGAAACTCCATTCACAGTTTCTGTTGATTTAATCGGACAAGGCTGCACAACAGGAATTTCTGCTGCCGACAGAGCAAAAACAATTTATGCTTTAGTAGATGATAAAACAAAACCCGAAGATTTAGGCCGTCCGGGACATATTTTCCCGCTTATGGCCAGAGAAAACGGTGTTCTCAGACGAGCCGGGCATACCGAAGCTGTTGTTGACCTTACAAAACTTGCAGGACTAAAACCCGGAGGTGCTCTGGTCGAAATTATGAATGATGACGGAACTATGGCCAGACTCCCTCAACTTATCGAAATAGCGAAAAAATTCAATCTTAAAATAATCACAATCGAAGACCTCATAAAATATCGTCTCGAACACGATTCTTTAATCGAAAGAGGCGAAAAAGTGTTTCTCCCTACAGATTACGGTGATTTTGATATCATTCCATTTAAACAAAAAAGCAACGGAATGGAACACAGTGCTTTAGTGAAGGGCACATGGACAGAAGATGAACCTGTTTTAGTAAGAATCCATTCGAGTTGTGTTACCGGAGATATTTTTGGCTCTAAAAAATGTGATTGCGGTGACCAGCTTCACGAAGCAATGAAAATGATTGAAAAAGCCGGTAAAGGTGTTTTGATATACCTTAATCAAGAAGGTAGAGGTATCGGCCTTATGAATAAAATTGCAGCCTACAAATTGCAAGAAAATGGATTGGACACAGTTGAAGCAAATATACACCTTGGCTTCCAACCAGATGAAAGAGATTACGGTATTGGAGCTCAAATTTTGCGTAGCCTCGGCGTTAAAAAAATGATTCTTATTTCTAATAATCCACATAAAAAAGCCGGGCTTAAAGGTTATGGAATTGAAATTGTCGGAACTAAAAATATCGTTATTCTCCCGAACAAATACAACAAATTTTATCTATACACTAAAAAAGTGAAAATGGGACACGAAATTAATATTGATAATCTCGACACAAAATCCCAAGATGACAACAAAAATGAATGATTTAAAAATAATTTACATGGGGACACCACAATTTGCGGTTGCTCCTCTAAAAGCTTTAATAGAAAATAATTTTAATGTACTTGCCGTAGTTACCGCTCCGGATAAACCGGCCGGAAGAGGAAAAAACTTAAAAGCATCTGAAGTAAAAGTTTTTGCAGAACAACATAATCTTAAAATATTACAACCAATTTCTCTCAAGGACCCTGACTTTATTAAAGAATTAAAAGAACTTAATGCAAATCTTTTTATTGTGGTAGCTTTTAGAATGTTACCTAAAATTGTTTGGAAAATTCCGAAATTTGGAACTTTTAACATTCATGCTTCTCTCCTACCCGATTATCGCGGGGCCGCTCCCATAAACCATGTTTTAATAAACGGAGAAAAAATTACCGGACTTACAAGTTTTTTCATTAACGAAGAAATTGACAGTGGAAACATTATACTTAAAAAAGAATGCCTTATTGAAGATGAAGATAATTTTGGTTCTTTGCATGATAAATTAATGCAAATGTCAGAAAGTTTTGTTATTGAAACCATTAAAGCTATTTGTTCCGAAAATTTCAAACTTATACCTCAATCCGAACTCTTATTTGGAAGAGAACTGCATTTAGCTCCAAAAATTACAAAAGAGTTTTGTCAAATTGATTTTAATAAAAGCTCACTATTTATTCATAATTTTATCAGAGGACTTTCTCCTTATCCAGGTGCATATACTTTTATTGAGAATGATGTTATGTTAAAAATTTTTAAATCTGCCTACTTTCTACAATATCACAACAATACTAAACCCGGAACTATTATTACCGATAACAAAAATTTTCTTAGATTTACAACTGCTGATGGTTATATCGAAGTCCTCGACTTACAAATTTCCGGTCGTAAAAGAATGCAGATTAAAGAATTCCTGAACGGATACAAAATCAATCTATAGCATTTCCGCTTTACTTCCTTACAGAATTCAAAACCTTATAACCGATTAACTTATCGTAATTATCCGAAACAGACTTATGATATACAAAAATATAATAATCGTTTTCGGTTTGCTTGTGACTGCCTTCTAAAAAAGAATGATCAGAAATATTTTTTCCGTCTTTAGATTTTACGGCAACATACCTATAATTATAATAGCCCTGCTTCAAAAGCATCAAAATTTCATAGCACCTTGATTCCGGATTATATTTCATTTTATAATCATCACTAAGCTGATTTCCTGTAAAATTTCCGTAAAGATAAACAGTCCATGCCGATAATGGATTTGGTATCTCAAGACGGAATTTCACTATCGCATATTCAGCTTCGACTTCCGGTTTTGCCCTGTTACCAAACCGATTTGTCTTAATAATGTATTTACCGTTAATATCTTCTACACTGCTATATGGTTCAAACATCCTATTTTTATCTTTAACCATATCAATATAATAGTATGGTTTCTTAAACTCTATATTTTCAACATTTTCCGAAAGAACTTCAAGATTGTTGAAATTAAAATACCTGTATTCATTGGCAGCATTAAAAATTATTTTATCATCATATTGATAAGTTAAAAAAGTATTATCAATGAATGTAGGCTGTATATCCGTTACAGCATTATCCCATTGAAAATTTTGCATAACAACAACTTTCAATTCTCTAAAAGGATCATCAATCCGATAGTTTTTTTTATTTATTTTAAAATCCACTTTCTGAAAATAACTTTTGTAATCAGAAACATTTGCAATACTTACATCACCGATAATATCAACCAAAGGTTCATAAACCATAAATCTTTGAGTACACACAATGTTTTTAACGTTTTCATTTAAAGTATATACAACCAACAAATAATTGCCGCTGATTTTCAAATTAATGTCTGCATTTGGTAAAAAAAGTTTATAATGAGTGTATTGAATCATGGTAGAATAAGAATCTTCCCAATTAGTTATTTCCAGTTCATGAAAAACATCTTTATAATCCATTGGCGAAAGATTTGAAATATTCCAATTTCTATCGCAATGAATAATATCATAATAATAAACTTCCGGTTGAGATTCTATTTGGTCGAAACTAAATAATAATCTATTGTCGGAATATAGATTAAGAACAGGCTGTCCAATTTCCCATGTTTCAGGATGAATTCTAACAGTTTTAATATTCTTACTATAGACTATATTTTCGGTTGAAAAATTATAATCCGTAATCTGCGAAAAGCTTTCAAATGAAAACAGAATGGATAAAAGGATAATAAAATTTTTCATATTTTTACACGGCATAAAAATTGTTTTCAAAAGTAAAAAATTATTTATATGAAATCTTTGATATTAAACTCAATTTTGCTATTCTTATCCATAAATTTAATTTCTCAAGGCATAAATCAAAAAGCCATCGAGATTAATAACAATGATAATGCCAATTATATTGCAGTTCCCGGAACAAAAATTAAAATAATTCCTCCACGAGGTTTTGTGAGCTCGAAAAGATTTTTAGGTTTTGAACACGAAATCGCCGGCAGTTCCATTGTTATCACAGAAATTCCTGAAAACATAAATAAAACAATGATGGGATTCGATAAAGCATATCTGTTAAAAGCCGGGATATTCCTTGAATCCCAAAAGTTTTACAGAATAAACAACTTTGATGCTTTACTTATAACCGGAAAGCAAACTGCATACAACAATATTTACATTAAACATTTACTAATTATCGGAAATACAAAAATATCTTATTTACTAAATGCCTCATTGCTTGCAACTTCTTCAGAAAAACACCAGAAAGAAGTTTTAGAATCACTTTTAAGTGTCATTTTTATGCCTGAAATTGAAAGTGATGTTTCCCAACGCTTTGATTTCAGTATTGATGTTAGCGGGACTGAATTAAAAAAAGCAAAAATGATGATTTCTTCATTGACTTATACCGATGACGGAAACTTACCATCAAAAACTGAGAATAAAACTTCGGTAACCGTTAGAAAAGCAACAACCTCAAAAGAATTGTCTGAAAATGAAAAAAAAGAACTTACAATAGAACTTTTTAAAATTTATCCTAAAGAAGTTACCGCAAACTCAAAAAATATTGTAAAAGAAATAAAAGGGAAATATTTATCGGGATATGAAATATATTCCATCGGTAAAAACAGTTCAACCGGCAAACCCGAACTAATATATCAAGCTGTATTTTTTAAAGATAAAGAATATTACGTCTTTAATGGTTTTACTTCTGGCAATTTTGAGACTAATCTTGAAATGTTCAGAAAAATTGCAAAAACTTTAAAACTTGAAAATACTAATTAGCTCCGTTTGATAGATAGTACTGGTCGTAAGCATTAGCAAAACCAAGATTTTTTGTGTAAATACCACGTGACAAACTATCGAGTGTACGTGTTCCAAGTTTTTTAGTTAAAACAACATTATATCTCGAAGCAAATAAGCCATAACCTCCATCAAGATTTGTAAACGATGGTTTTTCTTGAACGATACCTGATGAAGGAGCTGTAATTTCCATATATGTTACATAGTTTTCATCTGCAGCGGCGAGGCGGAATTCAATACTTTCAGGCATTTTAACAAACCTTTTAACTCCGGGCTGCGGTTCTCCAAGTTTTGAGCTGATAAGATTATAAAAAGCAAGAATGGAGAACTTTCCATTGACTTCTGTTGGTGATGTTGTTGTTCGGTATTCTTTATTTTGAGGCCAAACAATTGTTTTTACTTCAGAGGTATCTCCTTGTGCATTAACTTCAAAATAGTTAAATACTATTGTCATTTGAAAAGCTTTTCCGTTTGTTCCGTTATTGTATTTATATTCAAAATCGCCTGCATATCTAACAATATCCACGGATGGTGCAAACGGACTCGGAGCTGTGATATACATTCCCTTAACTAAATTAGTTCTCGATTTTACAATATGTTTTCCGTCATCAATGGTAACAACCAATTCATAAGAGTTGTCTAAATTCAAGTTCATTTGTTTTACCCACAAAGTGTTTCGCTCGTTACCAAAATATCCGGAAGGTTTTGGAATTGTATCAACCTGGTCAAATGTATAACTTGCAATCTTTACATTGTTCGGATTGTATTCATTTAATACAACTTCAACCTTATTATAAAACAAAGAATCACTAATTGCCGCCATCTGAGAGGCAGGGACATTCCCCAAAAAACTTTTATTTACCTTAACATACTGGACTGGTGTTGACGCATCAAGAATGCAGTAAACAATAGGAATATCTTTCCATTCTCCGTTTACTTCAACATCAGTACTACAAGCAGAAAAAATAAAAACTGCTAAAATTACCGAGAATAATAACTTTATTTTCTTCATTTGTTTGCCAACTTATTATCTTTGCAAAAATAATTTTTATAATTTACAAAGATATAAATAAAAAGTTAAAAATGTCGGTTCACAAAGAAATAAAAAAAATTACGACTCATGTTCTTCAGCAAATGAAGCATGAAGGACAAAAAATTGCCATGCTCACGGCTTATGATTACAGTATGGCAAAACTGCTTGATCAGGCAGGAATTGATATTATACTTGTTGGAGATTCAGCTTCGAATGTGATGGCAGGTTTTGATTCAACTTTGCCAATTACTCTGGACAATATGATTTATCACGCTGCTTCAGTAGTAAGAGGTGTAAAAAGAGCTTTAGTAGTAGTTGATATGCCATTCGGAACTTACCAGGGAGATTCTAAAAAAGCTTTAGCCTCTGCCATTAAAATCATGAAGGAAACCGGAGCCGGTGCAGTAAAAATCGAAGGTGGAATTGAGGTTGCTGATTCCATTAAAAGAATCCTATCAGCAGGAATTCCGGTTATGGGACATCTTGGGCTTATGCCTCAAAGCATTCATAAATACGGAACTTATAGTGTTCGCGCCCAGGACGATGAAGAAGCTTCAAAAATTATTTCAGATGCTCATGTTTTAAATGATGTAGGATGTTTTGCCATTGTGCTGGAAAAAATTCCTGCTGCTCTCGCAAATCAAATTGCTTCCGAAATTAAAATCCCTATTATCGGAATTGGTGCAGGACAGGTTGATGGTCAGGTATTGGTTTTGCACGATATGCTGGGAATAACTCAGGAATTTAATCCCAGATTTTTACGACGTTATGCTCAGCTCGATAAAATCATTAAAAATGCTGTGTCAAATTACATCAATGATGTAAAAACTTGCGATTTTCCTAATGAAAACGAGCAGTATTAGTTTTTTATGATTTCCGAAAAAGATATTCTTTACGAAGATAATCATATAATCATTGTTAATAAAAAACCCGGACAAATTGTTCAGGAAGACCCTACAGGAGATAAACCTCTTACAGATTTTGTAAAAGATTTTCTTAAAGAAAAATACGATAAACCCGGAAATGTTTTTTTAGGTGTCGTGCATCGTTTAGACCGACCTGTCAGCGGACTTGTATTATTTGCCAAAACTTCAAAAGCTCTTGCTCGACTCAACGAACAATTTAAACAAAGACAAACAAAAAAAACATACATTGCTATTGTTGCTAACATACCACCCAAAAACAACGATATTATAGAATCATGGATTTTACGAAATAAAAAAATAAATAAATCTTTCTGTTATCCTAAAGAAGTTAAAGATAGCCAGAAAGCTATACTCGAATACAAGCTTATAGCTCAATCACAAAAGTATTTTTTATTGGAAATTGACTTACATACCGGCAGACATCATCAAATTCGCAGTCAGCTAGCTTCAATAGGTTGTCCTATTCGAGGAGATTTAAAATACGGATATCCACGATCTAATCCTGATGGTGGAATTGATTTGCACTCATATTCGCTTGAATTAATTCATCCAATAAAAAAAGAGCTGTTAAAAATAACAGCTCCTCTTCCCAATTCAAATTTATGGAATGCTTTCAAAGAATTAGCAAAACTTTAATCATTATTATCATCCTTAAATTCTTTGTCAAATTTTTTCTCCATCTCATTCTTTTTAATATCAATTGACTTATAATTCTGACAGTTCTTCAATTCAGGTTCAAATCTTTTCTGAGCAACTAAAAAATCTTTCAAATCTTTCCCTTTAATTATATTGAGTTTAACAATCAGATCAACGTCTTTCTTAAAGCGTTCCAATACCTCACAGCCTGCCGAAAGATTGTTCAAATTATTAAAATAAATATCTATCAGTCTAAGTTCTGAATTTAAAAGTATGTAAACATGCTTTTTACTTTCGTCGGGAATTGTAAAAATTTTATCAAGCACAACTTGATAATTCGTTGCGGCTTCTTGATAATGTCCTTTTTGGTAAAAACCTTCCGCATCATTGTAGATTTTTTCAACAGCTTTCAAAAGCTTTGTATCAAACTGAGAAAATGCTGAATAGCTTAAGAAAATCAGAATTGCTAATAATAATGATTTTGTTTTCATTATGATAAATTTTTAAGATTTATTCACTTTCTTTAAGTCTTTCCATATTTTCAGCCATAATCAGCTGGTCTAAAAGTTCGTCAATTTCGCCGTTCATAAATGCCGGTAAATTATATGCCGTGTAGTTTATTCTATGATCAGTAACACGTCCTTGGGGGAAATTGTAAGTTCTGATTTTGGCAGAACGGTCACCGGTAGAAACCATAGTGCGGCGTTTTTTTGCTATTTCGTCCATTTGTTTTTGGTATTCCAGATTGTATAATCTTGTTCGAAGTTCTTTCATAGCAATTTCCAGATTCTTCAATTTAGATTTTTCATCCTGGCAAGTTACCACAATTCCTGTAGGAATATGAGTGAGACGAATGGCCGAGTAAGTTGTATTAACAGATTGACCTCCGGGACCTGAAGAGCAAAATTCATCTCTTTTGATATCGTTAGGATTAATTTTTATATCAACTTCATCAGCTTCGGGGAGAACCGCTACGGTAGCTGCTGAAGTATGCACACGTCCTTGAGTTTCAGTTTGCGGAACTCTTTGCACCCGATGAACCCCGGATTCATATTTTAAAATTCCATAAACACCGGTTCCGGTAACGTTCATAACAACTTCTTTATACCCGCCAACTGTACCCTCCATTGCTCTTGTTATTTCGGTTTTCCATCCGCGTTTTTCACAAAACTTAATATACATTTTCAGCAATTCGCCGGCAAATAAACTTGCTTCATCCCCTCCTGTACCTGCACGAATTTCAACAATAGCATTTTTATCATCTTCAGGATCTTTTGGTATCAGTAAAATCTTAATCTTTTCTTCGAGAGTTTCTACTTTTGGCAACAATTCATCCAATTCGGTTTTTGCCATTTCTCTCATTTCTTCATCCTTTTCGGTAGCTAAAATTTCTTTTGCTTCTTCTATGTTGCCTATTAAAATCTTATATTCCTTGAAGGCTTGGATAATAGGTTCTAAATCTTTGTATTCCTTATTTAATTTAACATACTTGTCCATATCGGAAATTACGGATGGATCTGCCAACAATTTTGCTATCTCATTATACCTGGCTTCAACACCTTCCAATTTTTCCAGAATCAACATATTTGCCATATCACTTCAATTTTTTAATAAATAAATTCTCCAAATTCTGATTTAATAGTTAATTTTTTTATTTCGCTTTCTTCAACTCTACCAATTATTCTTGCATCAACACCAAAACTTTTACTTATTTTTATAATATCATCAGTAATATCGTCATTAACATACAACTCCATACGATGCCCCATATTAAATACTTTGTACATTTCTTTGAAATCTGTATCGCTACATTCATGAATAATTCTAAACAATACCGGTAATTCAAACAAATTATCCTTAATGATATGTACCTTTTGAACAAAATTTAAAACTTTTGTTTGAGCACCTCCGCTGCAATGAACAATTCCATTAATTTTTCCGGAATACTTTTCAAGAATTTGCTTAATTACCGGAGCATAGGTTCTGGTTGGAGATAAAACCATTTTTCCGGCAGTCATATTTATCTCCGGAATAATATCAGTAAGCAAATACGTTCCTGAATAAACTAAATCCGACGAAATATTTCGGTCATAACTTTCGGGATATTTATCTTTATAAATTTTAGAAAAAATATCATGACGAGCCGATGTAAGACCATTTGACCCCATTCCTGCATTATATTCACTTTCATATACTGCTTTACCAAAAGATGCCAGTCCAACGATAACATTCCCGGGAGAAATTTTTGAATTATCAATAATATCTTTTCTGTGCATCCTGCAAGTTACGGTAGAATCAACAATTATTGTTCTAACAAGGTCGCCGACATCAGCAGTCTCCCCACCTGTAAGATGAATATTTATTCCATATTGACGCATTTGATCGCAAAACTCCTGAGTCCCGTTTATAATTTCGGCAATAACTTCACCCGGTATTAAATTTTTGTTACGCCCGATTGTTGATGAAAGTAAAATATTGTCAGCTGCACCAATGCATAAAAGATCATCAATATTCATAACTATGGCATCCTGGGCAATCCCTTTCCATACGGATAAATCGCCCGTCTCACGCCAATACATATATGCCAGAGATGATTTTGTTCCGGCTCCATCAGCATGCATAATATTGCAATATTCAGGATCATCCCCTAAAATGTCGGGAATTATTTTGCAAAAGGCCTTTGGAAACAAGCCTTTGTCGAGATTTTTTATTGCCGAATGAACATCCTCTTTTGAGGCTGAAACTCCTCTTTGTATGTATCTGTTTTCTGTCATTTAAAAAATTATTTAATTTATATTAATGCAATAGCCTGTTGCTACTAAGCTACTAACAACAGGCTATCAATTATATTTTTTTAAGCTAGAAATCTCTTGAATCAGAATCTTTAATAATAGCACCTCCCTGTTTTATTTGCTTTTGTTGCTTTTCTTCTTCAGCCTTCTTTTCTTCAGGAGTTATTCCATAATCTGTTGATAAAACACTGAATTCAGTTCTTCTGTTAAGCTGATGAGCTATTTCGATTTTTGAATTATCTTTTAATTTAACTATAAAATCTTCTGTAAGAACATCACCCTCTTTTAAGAAAGAAAATTCTTTGGCTATTTCTTTTGTAACAACCCTTGGCATGCTTTCACCGAAACCTTTTGCTACAAGACGATCAGGCTTAATACCTTTTGAGATAAGATAATCAAC
The DNA here is from genome assembly GCA_937982115.1 of uncultured Bacteroidales bacterium. Classification (GTDB taxonomy): domain Bacteria; phylum Bacteroidota; class Bacteroidia; order Bacteroidales; family ML635J-15; genus Bact-19. The sequence continues at coordinate 44,873 of CALJNE010000018.1, forward strand.
ACAAGATTGAGCTCTTGCTTGAGAAAGCTTCATATTATAATCATCATTACCTCTAAAATCGGTATGAGCTCTTAATTCAATAACCAGGTTTGGATTATCATTAAGAGTTTTTACAAGTTCGTCAAGGGCAACCATTGATTGAGGACGAAGCGTGGCTTTATCGTAGTCGTATTCAATGTTTGGTAAAACTATTATTCGAGGTATTTTTGCAAGATTAATTACAACATTGATTACTGTATCGTATTCAACATTCATGGTTGTGAAAGTTACTGAATTGGAAAAATAATCTTTATTAACTTCAGCTTTAACTTTATAATTTTGATTTGGTTCGAGTTGATATTTAAAAGTTCCTGTTTCGGAGGATTTCATTTCAGCAACAATACCGGCATCATTAAGGAGTGTAATTTTTGCATCTTTTACCATTAATATTTTATCCATATCGGTGGTATCTCTCACCATACCGTTAAGTGTAATTACTAATGGAGGCAGCACAAAAGAATAAATATCATCCAAACCTTTTCCTCCTTTTCTATTAGAACTGAAATATCCCCTTTCTTCTTTACCTTCGAAAATAATTCCAAAATCATCGAAAGATGAATTTATGGGGAATTTCATATTTTCAATTCCGATAATATTACCTTTTTCATCTCTGATGGTTTTATAAATATCCAAACCTCCCATGCCTTTATGTCCGTCGGATGAAAAATACAAAGTACCATCATGTCTAACAGTTGGAAATACTTCATCGCCTGGAGTATTAACAATCGGTCCGAGATTTATCGGACGACCAAAATTAGTCGGGCTGTTATTTATTCGGTAAGCCATATACAAATCCATACCCCCATATCCATCAGGAGCTTCAGCTGAAAAATATAATATTTTATCGTCAGGAGACAAAGCCGGATAACCTATTTCATAATTAGCAAAACCCTGAATAGTAATTACAGTAGGAATATCCCAGGCATTACCTTTTTTAGCTACATAGAATATTTTACAAGGTTCATCAACTGTTTTGCCGGCTTTACATCTGGTAAAATACATTTCACTTCCTTTCATTGAAACTACGCAAGCACCTTCATCCTCTTCACTATTAATTTCACCCACCAAAGGAATTGGTTCACTCCATGCTCCTTTTCTATCTTGTGATATTTCAAAAATGTCAGTAAATTTTTGTCCTGTTTTGTAATTATTTCTTGAACCTTTAGTTCCCTCTCTTGAAGAAGTAAAATAAATAACTCTAAAATCTTTTGTTGCCCAGGCAGGTGAAAAATCAAGATTTGCAGTATTAAAACGAGCAACGTTATTGACCTTGTATCGTGTTGGACGATTTATCCACTGCGGAACAATTTTACAGGATTCTAAACCGCTTGTGGCTCTATGGTCATTGGGGGATATTTGCAAATATTGTTTATAAACTTCAATTGCATCTTCGTATTTGCCATTCATTCTAAGTGCATCAGCGTAAAACAACAATACATCAGGTTTAATAACTCCTTTAACATAATTCTTCACGGCTGCACCAAAATACATTTCAGCTTTATCAGAATCGCCCAGCATCTTGTAGCAGTAACCCAATTTGTAATTTACCTGAGCTCTTTCTTCTTGAGTTTTAAGTGTTCCTAAAGCTTTTTCGTAAAAATCCTTTGCCAGATCAAATTGATAAGTGTTAAAGTACTCATCACCTTTTGATACCTGAGCCTCAAGCTTGTAAATAAAGGCTGCCAAAAACAGGAAAAGAATAAGTTTTTTCATAATTAGTTGTTTTTAAAACTTTGCCAAATATAGTAATTTTATTTTTTCATAAAAATTTCTTTTTCAATTTGTGTGCTTTCTATCATACCTTGTGTGCTCAAATTTAAAGTCTCAACACTATAATTCTCCGCTTTGAAGAAAATTATATAGGATTTTCCCGGCAAGAGAATTATTTCAAAAGAACCATCCTTTTCAGTTGACTGATAATCGAGTAACACATAATTTTCATCCATAACCTGCACATCAACATTTTCTAATTTTTCACCATTCAAGTTATCAAATACCGTTCCCGAAAAAATTATATTTACTTCGGGCTTTAGGAAGTAGAAGATATCTGTTTTACCCATCCCCCCAATTCTTCGTGTCGAAAAATAACCTTCTTCTTTCATCCCAATAAATACTATGCCAAAATCATCGTGAGATGAATTAATAGGATAACCCAAATTTTCCACTTTATATTTTCCATTGCCGAGATTTTTTGCAACAAAAATATCTAATCCCCCCATTCCGATATGACCATCAGAAGAAAAATAAAGGTCTCCGTTACTTCTGATGTAAGGATGAACTTCGTCGTGTTCTGTATTTATTTGAGGTCCAAGATTTTGCGGTAATCCAAAAGGAGAATTGCGTTTTGCCCGAACAACTTTATAAATATCTTTTCCGCCATAACCTCCCAACATTGAATCTGCAACAAAGTATAATGTCAATTCATCATCGCTTATTGCCGGATGCCCAATACTTATACTATCAGGAATCCCGGGAATTTCGACTTCCTGCACATTACCCCAGTAACTTCCCATTTTGCGGGCAAAATAAATACGACAGCCTCGATCTTTATTTTTATCGTACTTGCATCTTGTAAAATATAAATTACTCGATTTACGATTTAGACATGCAGCTCCTTCTTCATCATTGGAATTTATCGGACCTGTTAAAATCTGTGGATCTGTCCATCTACCTTCTTTATCTTTTTCGGCATAAAAAATATTTGAACAAAAATCCCCTGATTCCGGACTCACAGTTACATGAGTCGGAGCGAAACGTGTAGAAGTAAAATAAACTCTTTTATTATTACGGGGCTCAAGAAAAGGACAATAGTCATGTTCAGGAGAATTTAATCTGCCTATAATTCTTATTTCATGACCGGTAGGATTTTTTAAGGCTCTAAATGTAAAATCCAAACTGGCACGCCCTTTCCTAAAATATTTATTCTTTTCATCAACAGCTCTGTCAAATTTTTGAAAGTAAACAGACGCAGAATCATATTGCATAATCATTTGATACGATTGTCCCAAATAATGATAAACCATCGGATCGGAGAACTTATATTCTACAGCCTTTACTAAATTTGAAACCGCATATTCAGGTAAAGATAATTTTCTATAACTCAATCCTATTTTAAAATATGCTTCAGCAATAATATGCTTTCGTTTTGGATATTTATTAATTATCTGCTGATAAAATTCAATTGCTTTATGATATTGCTCCCGATCAAACTCACGGTCAGCCGTTTTCAGTAATTTTTGACCGAAAACGTCTAAAAAAAAGAATACTATAAAAATAATAACAAATGAATATTTCATTAATCTATTCAAATTTTACCGTAAAAAAAAACATTTTTCAAGAATTATGCAAATAAATAAAATGAGTAATACTTGTACTTCTGTGTTAATTCATTAACTTCTAATGCTTAATAAATACTTAAAATAATAAAAAAGCCTTCAAGAAAACTTCCTGAAGGCTCAAATAGAAATATTTTTAATTTATCTGAAGTCGCTTAAGCTTTCCATCAACATTCTTCTGGCAAAGAATATACGAGATTTTACAGTACCAATCGGCAAGTCCATTTCTTCGGCAATCTCTTTGTACTTATAACCATCAATAAACATCTGAAACGGAATTCTGTATTCATCTTCCAGCTCCGATATAGCAAATTTTATATCTTTTGTATTAACTTTTGAATCAGCACTTTCTTCTATCAATCCTGAGTTTTCAATTAAATAAAAATCTTCTGAAGAATCATTAACGGTATTTTTAGCAGATAATTTCGTTACTTGATTCAAAAAAGTGTTCTTTAGAATGGTGAATAACCATGCCTTAATGTTACTGTCATTTGTGTATTTATCACGATACTGAAAAGCCTTTAAGAATGTTTCCTGAACTAAATCTTTTGCTAATTCGGGATCTCTGGTTAATCCTAATGCAAAATATTTAAGGCTTCTTTCCATGCTTACTATTCTGGTTGTAAATTCTTGTGTGCTCATATTTTTTCATTTTAGTATTTCATTGCAAATTTACTACATTATTTTTAAATATGCAAATTAATTTTTGTTTAATTTTTAATTAATTTTAGTTAAACAGAGGTTTTTCTAAATAAGGACACATCAAATTTTATGGATTTGCAACAGGTTAATAAAATTTTGAATAAATTTCAAAAAAATACATTTTATAACGTTAAATTTTCGTTTAGAAAAATAATTACTTATTAATATTATTTTAGCAACCGGAATAACAAAAAAACTTTTATCTGTTATGAAAAAAATTATTATCTGTTTTGGACTAATATTCGGAGTGAGTTTTTCAATTTATTCGCAAAAGAATTATGATGATTATTTTACTGAAAACAGTTTAAGAATAGATATTTACCATTGCGGTAACCACAACACTGAAGCTGTATTTTTAAAAGATTTTTTTAAAGAAAAAATATGGGCAGGAACAAAAAAGAATCTCACTAATAGTTTCGATTTCGGAACATATCAAGTAAGAGTTTACGATAAAAAAACAGGAATTTTAATTTTTAACTATGGTTATTGTTCTTTATTTGGAGAATACATTCATACAGAAGAAGGACAAAATATCTCAAAATGTTTCCCTGAGACTATTATAATTCCATTTCCCAAGGATAGAGTATTGATTGAATTGCATTCAAGAAAATTTGAGGACAATAAATTCTACAAAATCTGGGAAATCGAGTTTGATCCAAATAAGGATTTAGTTAAAGAAGAAAAAGTGTTTAACTATAAAACTTTTGACATTAATATAAATGCAAATATTTCCGAAGCACTGGATATTGTTTTTATTGGAGACGGTTACACTTTTGAGGATGAAGAAAGTTTTTTGAGCGATGTTAATGCTACAGTAAAATATTTAATGGATAACGAACTATTTAAGAGTTTTACTCAAAAAATAAATATTAGAGCTGTTCTTCCTAATTCAGCAGAATCCGGAACAGATTTGCCTCATTTAAATGAATACAAAAACACTGCTCTCGGTTCTTCTTTTAACACTTTCGGAAGTGAAAGATATTTAACTTTATATGATTATCACATTTTGCGAAATTATAGCTCTGTTGTTCCATGTGATCATATTTGCGTTTTGGTAAATACAGATATTTATGGAGGAGGTGGAATTTATAATTTTTGGAATGTAACTGCAGCAAAAAATCCATACCGAAACGAAATATTCATGCACGAATTGGGGCATTCTTTAGCCGGACTCGGAGATGAGTACTACGATTCCGAAGTATCAACAGAAGATATGTATAATCTAAACACTGAACCATGGGAAGCAAATATTACAACTTTAGTTAATTTTGACTCTAAATGGAAAAATATGATAAAAAAAGACATCCCCATCCCCACTCCAGCAGAAAAGAAATATTTTTCTGAAGTAGGAGTTTTTGAAGGTGCTGCATATAAATCAAAGGGCTTGTATCGTCCTTTTATTAATTGCAAAATGAAATCTTTAGGTGTGGAGTTTTGTCCGGTTTGTCAAAAAACTCTAAGCGATATTATAAAATATTACAGCGAATAAATATATTTGCAAAAACTTAAAAATGATCGAAATATGAGAAAAACTATTTATATTTTTATAATTACCTTAATAAGTTCAATTTCTTTTGGTCAGATAAGCTCATTTAAAATAAACGACCCAAACAAAACAATCAAAGATAATGTATTGGTATATTATCTTCCAAAAGTTGGTTTTGATGTTATTATTACAGTTGAAACAGAATATTTTATTCCCGGTCCATTTGCTCGTTTTGCAGAAAAATACCTTTCGATACGAAATGTTAATACAGAAGCAAGAACTTCATCGGAGATAACGGCTGTAGAAGTTTCACTCATTTATCAGGCCGACCAATCAGCCTGCTTTGGAATTATTCCCGGGAAAAATAAAATAAATCTGGTTTTCAGCAATAACGGAGTCATTAAATCAATAAATACTTGCAGTAAAGCAAAAGATTTTGATTTTAACAATAACTTCACAATAACACCAAATTATGTTAATCCGTTCAATCCATATACAAATCTTAGCGTAAATCGAAACTTTACTGATATTACAGACACTACATATCAAGTTATACAAGTGGATTCAGTATTCCAGAAAATTCCCGTTTTCAACAAAAGAATTACGAGTAAAAGTCTGGAGCAAAAGGCTGAAGAAGCTGCCAATTTTATACTGCTTATTAGAAATCGAAAATTTAACCAAATAAGCGGATTTTTTGAAATTGAAGCCCCATCTGTTGATCTTCCATTTATGGTTTCCCAAATGGAAAAACTCGAAAAAGAGTTTCTTGAACTTTTTATAGGAAAAACCACAAAAGTTGAAAACAAATTCAGAATATTTTACAACACCACAACAAACGGACCATTGGAAAGAAAAATTTTATTTTATTTATCAAACGAATTCGGAATCCAGAACAACACAGATGCCGATTATGCTGCTCAACCGGTAGAATTAGTTTTAGTATCTGACCAAACTCAAAAAAATCTTGCGGAGTTTTACGACAGGCAAACTGAATTGAAACAAAAGACTAAAAAATTCGGTTTATTTTACCGCATTCCTTCAACAGCAATATTAAAAGTAGTCTGTGCCGATCACACATATTATGAAACTAAGGTTATGGTTCCACAATTCGGTTATATTAATTTTTTACCTGCAAAACTGATGAAAAATAAAAACCTAAAAATTGAATTCGATGAACAAACTGGTTCTATTATTTCAATAAAAAATGAATGAACGTTTCAATAAATAACTTTTTCACCCTAAAAAAAATACTGTTAATTTGCCTAACATTAATAGGTTCAAAAATTGTTGCACAAAAACAAGTTTACATCTACATTAACTCAGGAAAAGAAACGACACTTTTTAAAGAGCAGTATTTCAGTGATTCATTATCAGCTATAAAATTTTTACAAAATATTCAAAACAAAGATTTCAAAAGCGGATATGCACTTGCCGGCTTCGACAGTATTATTCACAAAAATGACAAAATATTTGCATATTATGATAAAGGACTTCAATTTAACATCGGACAATTTTCAATTCAAGCTGAAGATAATATTAAAATTAAAAGTCCAAAACCAGATAAATTAGTTAACGACAAAGTATATTCATTTCTAAATTCATATCTGGACTATTACACAAACAACGGTTTCCCTTTTGCTAAAATTCAAATTACAGATTTTATCATTAACAATAATTTCATTGATATTTCTGTAAAAATTGATAAAGGGAACTTGTATGTTTTTGACAGTCTTGAAATCAAAGGTAATGCAAAAATAACAGAGCATTATATCAGGAAAACTACGGGATTAAAACCAAAAGAAAAGTTTTCAAATCACAAACTTCAAAAATTTGAAAAAGAGTTAAATTCAATTATTTTCATAGAGCAAGACAGACCTATGCAACTGGCTTTTAGCGACAGTACATTGGACATACTCTTATATTTGAAAAAAAGAAACTATTCATCCTTTAACGGATTTATCGGTTTTATTCCCAACAAAAACAACACAGGGAAATTGGCAATAACAGGAGATATTAACCTAATTCTTGTCAATAGTTTTGGCTTAGGCGACTTTTTTGGTGTAAAGTGGCAGAAATATGAAAATTTAAGTCAAATTTTACAACTCAACGGTTCAATTCCATTTATGTTGAAAACAGATTTTGGCCCGGGCATTTCATTAAATATTGAAAAACGAGATACCAGTTATATAACAACCGATTTTACAGCAAAAATAATTTATGGCAGCAATATTGGGAACGGGATGGATTTTTTGATTCAAAGCATACGTTCTCGAATTCTTGGAGCAGAAAACTTAACGACTAACTTAAAAAATTTTAATCTAAACTTATACGGGATAAACTACCGCTATAGTAAAACCGACATTTTCCGAATACCTCAAAAAGGTCATTTAATAAACATCTCCACTCTTGCGGGACAAAAAACCTACACAGCCAAAACAGAAAAAAGTTTATTCTCAAGGGCCGATATTGACATATCTTTCTATATCCCAATTTATAGATTTATAAATTTAAAGTTACGCAATAAAACCACTATAATTTATTCAAATACATTAAGAAATAATGAACTTGATTTTATTGGAGGATTGAACTCAATCAGAGGCTTTAACGACAGAAGCATTCCGGCAGCACAATATTCATTTATAAATGCCGAGCTTAGATATTTATTTGATAACAGCTCAGCCCTATTCATTTTTACTGATTATGGGATTGCACAAAAAAGATTTACAATCGAAAATTCCACTAATTATCTATTTGGAGCAGGAATAGGCATCGAATTGCAAACAAATGCCGGATTATTTTCAATAGTTTTTGCCAATGGCACGCAGAATAAGCAAGCCCTCAATTTCAGCAACAGTAAAATTCATTTTGGGTATAAAAGTGTTTTTTAGAAATTCCTAATAAAGAAATAAATTTTAGAATGAGAAAATTTTTCCACATTTTTTTGTAACACAGTAATTGAACTAAGAAAAATTTCAAATACAATTACTTCCAGATAATGAACTTAAAATAAAGTTTAAGAAAGATTAAAACTCAAACAAAATCAGAATCTGCTCAGATCTTGTTTGATTTTTGAGGAGAGTGTTTCGGAAGCAGGGACTAAAGGTAATCTAAATTCGTTTTTTATTAGATTTTTTTGAGCGAGATATTCTTTAATTCCGACAGGATTGCCTTCAGCAAACATTAGTTTTATGCTTTCAAGAAGTTTATAATGATAATTTGCAGCCTCGAAAAAATTATTTTTCAGAGCGAGTTTTACCATTTGTGATACTTCTTTTGGGAAGGCGTTGGCAGCAACGGAAATTACTCCTTCACAACCTACAGACATTAAAGGAAGTGTAAGAGCATCATCTCCTGAAATAACAGTAAAATCAACAGGCTTTTTGTGAATTAAATTCATAATTTGCTCTACATTTCCGGAAGCTTCTTTAATCGCTGTTATATTCTCAAAATCGTTTACCAGTCTTAAAACTGTTTCCGGCAAGATGTTAACTCCTGTACGACCGGGAACATTATAAAGAATAATCTCTACAGGTGCAACAGTTGCAATTGCAGCAAAATGGTTGTAGAGTCCTTCCTGATTTGGTTTGTTGTAATATGGAGTAACCGATAAAATTCCTTGAACTCCGATCAAGTCGGTATGTTTAATTTTTTCAATGACTTCAGAAGTATTGTTTCCACCAATTCCGTACATTATCGGTACACGGCAATTGATTTTTTGTTTTGCAAAGTTTAATATTTTATTTTTTTCTTTGCTATCAAGAGTTGCTGATTCTGCTGTTGTTCCCATTACAAGTATATAATCAACTCCGCCGTCAATAACGTAATCAATCATTTTGTCAAAAGCATCAAAATCAACAGCTTTATTTTCATCAAAAGGAGTTATTAAGGCAACACCGGTACCGATAAAATTAGTTTTCATAATCAAAGGGTTTAATAATATTTAAATAGTGAATTATAGCGTCATAAAGAATTTTTATATCTGAGTATTCAGTTTGAGTTTCCTCCTCTTCGGGCTTTGGAGTCATAATCATTAAATCATAAATTTCGGGATAAAAATCTGTTTGATGTCCGATTTTAAAAAGGGCTTTTGAATTAGCAACAACGATTTTTACTGATATGCAAGATTTTGTGCACAAATCAATCAGGACGTCAAATTCTTGATTTACAAACTCTTCCACAGAAATTTCATTAGGTTGCAGCGAAAAATTCAAATCGCTAAGACAAAAAAATGAAAAATCAAGAGGTTGAATATGAAAATCATCCAGCTGTTTTTTTTCGACAAAGCCGAGAGCCTTAACTTTTGGAATCTGATTTTGCAGCTCTTTGATTTTAGCTTTTACAAAATTAAAATCACTTATGCGGGTAGCATTAAAAATTATTCCCAGTGATTTAATATCTTTAAAGTTACAAACTACGGGCTGTCGTTTAATATTGCAAGTAAGTTTGCGAAGTTTCTTTTTTGCAAGATAATATTTGAATTTATCAACAATCTTCATATTGAGAAAACGAAAGAACAAAGATATAATAAATGCAATAAAAATAGAAAGCAATAATAAAAAATTGTAATTTTGCAGTGAAGCAGGAAATTCTATCGCCTCGGAGAAAGCTTCGGGGAGGAAAGTCCGGACAACAGAGGGCACTGCACTTTCGAAAGAAAGATATCCGTGAGGGTATGTTTGCGAAGAAGAAAATAACCGTCCTGCATTGTTGGGACAAAGGTGAGAAGGTGGGGTAAGAGCCCACCGGTAACAGTGGTGACATTGTTAGCCGTTCGCTCTGCAGGTTGCAAGATCATGTACACCGGCGTTTAAGGGCTGCCCGTCCGTGCCGGGGGGTGGATCGCATTAGATAAATGATAGAACTCGACAGAATCCGGCTTATATTCCTGCTTCGTTTTTTTCAAAACAATTTCATTGTTTTGCTGTTTTAAAGCAAATTATTATTTTCGAGAAAATTTTAAATTTGTTAGTATGAAAATCAGAAATTTAGTTTTGATAGTTTTAGCGATTTCAATTTTTTCAGGTTCGTGTAAAAATAATCAGAAAAAAAGTGAGGTTAAAGAAGTAGAACCCGGGACAACAGTACTTAGCGGTCAATTAAATAATTATAAGGGGAACATTATCATATTAAAAACTATATCCGGCATAGACACTGTTTATATTAAGAACGATGCGGGAGATTTTGAAAAAACAATAAAAACAAACTCTCCTATTTACGTTGATTTTATTAACGACAACAACAATTTGATTTTGTATCTCTTGCCCGAAGATGAATTAAAAATAAATGCAGATTGTACAGATTTCAATAAAACTGTAAAATTTGAGGGAAAATCTCAACCTGCAAATGAATATTTGAACGCTTTTATTATTACGATAAAAAATGTAGGAATAAATTCAGAAAATTTCATATACTCCTCAAAATTAGAAACATTTAAAACCTCGCTTCAAAACCTTATAAATCAATTAGAAACAGGGTTAAACGATTTTTCAAAAAAACATAATAAAGAATTTGAAGAATTCATAAATCTTGAACGAGAAAGGATAAAAATGCTTAAAGCAAGTTTAATGATAAGCTATTATAATCCTATATTAAGAACAGATAAAAAGAATGCAGATTTTGAAAAAGAAATCGAAACTGCAATTTATTCGGTAGATATGAACGACACCAAATTGTTAATGTTTTCGGATTTTAAAAATATTGGAATGAATGTTATAAACTACAAAATGAATATTGATTTACGCAAAACGCGTCGTGAATTAAAATCTGCTCCCGAATATACTGAAATGTTCTTCAAATATGTAAATGATATTTTCACTGAAAAAGATATTAAAGAAGAGATGTATTATGTGTTTATAAAAGAGTTTTTAAATTATTACGGACCGGAATCGGTATATGAAGCATATCTTGATTATAAGAATTTCACATCGAGCAGAGAACGTCTGAGCGAATTGGATAAAATTTTTGAAGAATTCAGTAAAACAGCTCCCGGTAAAGAGTGCATAAACTGGAAATTTCCGGACAAAAATGGAAAAGTTTACAGTTTAAGTGATTTCAAAGGAAAATATGTTTACATTGATGTATGGGCAAGCTGGTGTGGCCCGTGCAGAGCAGAAATTCCGTATTTGAAAGCCTTAAAAGAAAAGTTTAAAAATAAAAACATTGCTATTATTGGGATTAGTGTGGATGAAAACAGAAATGATTGGATAAATATGCTTGAATCACAAAATATGAGTGGAATTCAACTTTATGCCGGAGGATGGAATAATGATCTTGTTAATTTCTTTAAAATTAACGGGATTCCGAGATTTATTCTGCTTGATAAAGAAGGTAAGATAATTAATGCAAATGCTGAACGTCCATCCGGTAATATTGAGAAAATAATTAGTAGTTTAGAAGGAATTTAATTTCATTAAAGATTTGATTATCATGATTTTAATTGTATCAACTTTTTGGAAATATTTTTAACACTTTAAAATCGGTATTAATCAGCATTACAAAAATTATCATTATAAACCATGGAATAAAAGTTAGAGATAATTCCTGTGGAAACCAGAACCAATTTAAAGAGATTATTATAATAAGTATTGCATAGCAGAATTTAAAGTATTCCCTGTATTTATTTTTCAGGATTATACCTAAAAATGCAGGTAAAGTCCATATTATATTAAGATTGTTTCCAATTGCGGGATGTAGTGAATATAATCCCAAAGCCAGCAAAAATATTCCGGTAAGTCCAAAAACGACACAAACAAGGAAATAAGTGAATTTCCTGGTTTTATTAAAAACTGTGAGTAAAGTAATTATCAGTAGAATTAACCATGGACTTAAATAAGAAAAGATATTCGAGCTGTTATTGGGATAAGCATCCACAATTACATTTTCTTCGAGAACCAGGTCTGAAGCCTTAAAAAATAGATACAAATAATCCGGCAAGAACATATAATCCGAAGGAGAAGCCTTTTGATCAGGAACTAATCCCATTCCTAGATTTATCCCGAAATTTATCCAATAATCTTTTTCGACATAAGGTTTTAAAAGTTGTCTAAAAGTTTTACCATGAAAGCCCGATTTTTCAAAGTCAATACGTTTATTTGTAGCTAACTCCAGCACATCTTTTATTTTCGTAGCACAATTATTTTGGAGGAAATCGTAGCGATAATATCGTTGCTCGGAATTATAATATTCTTCAAGTAGTTGGTAAATTTTTTCTTTTTCCTTAGGAGTAAGATCTAACACCTGTTCATAGATTTTCCTTTTAGTCTGTTCTGAAAAGTAAACAAAATAATAAAAATCATCTATTGACAAGCAATAATCCAGATCCCCTCGTATAAACTTTGTGTAAAAATTAGGCGTATTAAAGTCAAAAGTCCCGTAATTATATACTTTATCAATTCCGAGAGAATCATCTTTTATTCTAATGGCAGTGTGACCAAAATAAGCATAGAGTTCGTCGCCTGGTAATTGTGTAATAAGCGATACTCTTGCACCGGAAGACAGAGCAAAAACACTATTTAAAATCACTGAAAATAAGACAAATAATATAAAAAACTTCTTCATTTTCATAATTGGACTTTTTATTCTTCGTAATAAATACGTTTTACTCTTTGAGAAATTCCTGTGATAATTTCATAAGGAATGGTATTCAGTTTTTCAGCCATTTCACACACAGTATTTTCTTTTCCAAAAACAATAACAGTATCTCCCTCGGCTGCATTAATTGCTGTAATATCAATCATGCATAAATCCATGCAAATATCTCCAATAGTTGGAGCTTTTTGACCATTAACAATGAAATACCAATTTCCGTTGCCCAATCGTCTATCGAGACCATCGGCATATCCTATAGGAACAGTAGCAATAACAGAATCACGATTAACTTTACCGGAACGATTATAACTGACAGTGTCGCCTTTTTTTAATTTTTTAATTTGTAAAATCGAAGACTTTAACTGAGAAGCAGGTTCGGTAAATTTTGAGTTTATCAAAGAATCATAACCGTACAATCCAATTCCAAGTCTTACCATTTCGAAATGATACTGAGGAAACCTAATTATTCCTGCTGTATTCAGGACGTGTCTCACCGGCTTTATTCCTGTAAGATATACAATTTTATTATAAATTCTGTTAAAAATTTCGATTTGTATTCCTGTAAAAGAATCAAAACTGCTTTTGTCAGAAGCTGCAAGGTGTGTAAAAATAGAGCCAATTTTAAGATAAGGATTATTACATATAATTTCAGCGGCATTAAAAATATCTTCTTCAACAAGGCCAAGCCTGTGCATTCCGGTATCAATTTTTAAATGGATTTTAATTGTTTTCTTTTTATAAAATGCCCGAGCTGATAGATTTTGTAAAATTTTTAAAGAAAAAACTTCCGGTTCTATGTCGTAATCAAATAGTAAATCGGTTTGTTTTTGTAGGAAACTCATAACCATAATCGGAAGTAAAATTCCGTTATTTCTCAAGTCAATAGCTTCGTCAATATTTGCAACAGCAAGATAGTTTATTTTTTCGTGTTGCAACAGCGAGGCTATTTCGCGAAATCCGCTTCCGTAAGAATATGCTTTGGTAACTGCCATCAAAGATGTATCCTGATTTAATAAACTGCGAAAATATCTAAGATTTTTTCGTATTGTTCCCAAATCAGTTTCAAGTACAGTATCATGAGCTTTAAGTTCGAGGTGAGTAATAATTCTTTCGAAGCGAAAATTTCTGGAACCTTTTATCAAAATGGCATAATCGGTGAAATCAAAATTTTGCAGATTCCGGATGAAATCATCAACAGATTCAAAAAACATAGAGTCATGAGCAAAAATTTCTGCTCTTTGTAAAAGTTGTTTTCCTATCCCGATAAACTTTGAAATATTTTTAAGTTTTAATAAATCTGCAACTTTATTATAAGGCAGGTCTTGATTAGAAACATTTCCGGCAAAATCCGAAAGAATAAGTAAAGTTTTTCTGCCATTTCTTTTTGAATTTAGATAATCAAGGGCTATTTCGAGAGAATTAATGTCGTTAATATATGAATCATTTATAATTAAGCTGTTCTTAATACCATCAATCGTTTGAAGACGCATAGAAATTTGCGGTAAGTTACTAAATCTTTTCAAGATTTTTTCGTCGGTATGTAAATCCAGCTCAAATAAAACAGAGAAACAAGTAAGAGCATTATAAACCGATGCTTTGTCAGTAAAAGGAATTATGATGCGAGCCGTTCCAAAGTTATACAAAATAGAAATTTCAGTTTGCGATGTTTGATGTTTTATCTTTTTAATAAAAATATCTCCGTTTTGACCTTTTGACGACCATTTAATCAGTTTTTTATTTTTATATAAGTTTTGAATTTGACTACTAAGTATTTCATCGTCAGCAGGGAAAATTATTGAATGAGAATTTTTAGCCAGAGTAATTTTTTCATTAATTTTTTGGACAATATCATCAAAATTCTCTTGGTGGGCATCACCAATGTTTGTAATAACTGATATTTCAGGTAAAATTATTTTTTGAAGTTTTTCCATTTCTCCCAGCTTGCTAATTCCGGCTTCAATAATTGCGAAGTCGTAATAATCATCTAACAACCAGAGTGATAAAGGCACCCCAATTTGAGAGTTATAACTCTTAGGAGATTTGCAAACACGAAATTTTACTTCAAGCAGGTGGTTCAACCATTCTTTCACAACTGTTTTGCCGTTACTGCCGGTTATTGCAATTATTTTTGATTTATATTTTTTTCTTTTAATAGCTGCAATTTGTTGCAGGGCAAAAATGGGATCATCATGCAAAATAAAAGCAGCATCGGGAAACGGAGTATAATTAAAATTTTTATTCACGACAAAAGACCTGACGCCGATTTTGTAAAGCTCTTTTACAAAATTGTGACCATCATGATTGCTGCCTTTTATTGCTATGAATAAAACAGAATTGTTGTTAAAAGAATTCGATAATTTACGGCTATCAATTTCTATTTTATCGAAGAAAACATTTTCGTTTCCGAAAAACTCGGCCGAAATTTCAGAAGCTATTTGTTTTGTGTTGAATAACATTATTTTATTTCATTAGCAATATTATAACATCTACGACAAAGAGGTTCGTAAATATCTTTTTCACCTAATTCAACGATTTTATTACTTTTAGTTTTGCGAAAACTGAACTGAGCGAGGTCGCCACAATGCACACATACGGCATGAACTTTTGTTACATACTCTGCAACTGCAAAAAGGGCCGGCATAGGGCCAAAAGGTCGTCCTGCAAAATCCATATCCAGACCAGCAACAATTACACGTGTTCCTTGATTTGCAAGTTTAGTACATACTTCTACAATTCCATTGTCAAAAAACTGAGCTTCATCAATACCAACAACATCAACATCATCAGCAAGAAGTAATATTTTCTGCGAAGATTCCACAGGAGTAGAACGAATGTAATTTGCATTATGAGAAACGACTTCATCTTCGCTATATCGAACATCAATTGCTGGTTTAAAAATTTCTACTTTTTGTTTAGCAATTTCAGCTCTACGAAGTCGGCGGATAAGTTCTTCGGTTTTTCCCGAAAACATAGATCCGGCTATGACTTCAATCCATCCTTTTTTAGGTTCACCTTTTTTTAACTGATCTATAAACATTATTCTTTTTTTTCTAATTTTGTCAAAACAATTACAAATTTAGAAAATTATTGATATGAATAAATTAAGTCAAACAAAAGAAAAACTAAAAAGAATTCAACTTTTTGTCGAAACAATTGAAGGTGAAGATATTAGCAATATTGAAAAGGATATTTTACTTGAAAAAATCAGGAATCTTTATGAAATTGTTTTAGGGATTGAGGAAGATGTTAAGACTACGAGCAGATTTGAAAAACAAGAAAAAGAAATTGAAAACATAGTTGATACCAATAAAGAAGTAAAAACTCAACTGGTTAAAGAAAAGATTCAAAAAACCGAACCTGTAAAATTAGAAAAGCCAGAGATTTTTGATATAGAATTTATTGAAGAAATAAATTCAAAAAATCATCAGAATGAAGAAACTGAACAAAAACAAACCAAAAAAGAGCCAGAACCTGTCAAAAAAGAAGAAAATACTATTCAAAGCCAACCAGCAAAACAAAAAACCTTATTCAATGGTAATACTAACACTGTTAAAACGGTTGGAGAAACTCTCGGACAGAATAAAACTGCATTAAATGAAATCATTGGAAAGAATAAGCAACAGGACGACTTACTTACCAAACTAAATTTAAAACCAATCAGCGACATAAAATCCTCAATAGGCATTGGCGACAGATTTTTGTACATACGCGAATTATTTAATAATGATAAAGAGCTTTTTGAGCAAGTTGTAAATCATTTAAACAATTTAAAAAATTACGACGAAGCCTTAGAATACATTACTTCTAATTTTAATTGGAATTTTAGTGATGAGAATGTAGTTTCATTTTTAACAATAGTCAGAAGAAGATATCTATAACAAAATAATGATACAATTGAATAAGGTCCGCTTTAATATTTTTTATGTAACATTTATACTGTTAAATTTTGTATTCAATATTTTATTATCACAGAATTTAACACAAACAAAAAATAGAATACAAATTTTAAGTTCGGAAGAATTTCATGGAAGAGGCTACGTTTTTGATGGTGCTGACAAATCAGGAGAATATATTGCCAATGAGTTGAGAATTATAGGAGTAAAAACTTTTAAAGAGTCTTATTTTCAATCATTTGCATATCCGGTTAATACTTTCCCTGAAGATGGATATGTGAAATTAAATGATAAAAAATTGATTCCGGGAAAAGATTATTTAATTGGACCTTCAAGTCCGAAAATTTCTAAAAAATACGAGATTTTTCTCCCAGATTCAATTTTGCTAAATGATACGATAAAATTTGAGGAAATACTTCGACAGTCGGATTTTAAAAACAAAGCTCTGGTAATAGATTATTTTAAAACCGAAAATATAGATATAAAGAAATATTACATTCGCAAGATGATGTATAATAAGGATTTCGGTTGTATCGTTGAGTTAATTCCTGATGAGTTGATGTGGTCTGTGAGTCGTTTTGTGCAAACATATCCTGTAGTTAAGATTAAGAGAGAAAGTTTCGATTTTAAATCCAAAAATTTAAAAGTAAAAATAAAATCCAAATATGAGCAGGTTTTTTGGGCAAAAAATTTAATTGGATATATTCCTGGCGAAACCGACCGATATATAGTTTTCACTGCACATTATGATCATCTAGGCAGAATGGGGAAAAGTGTATATTTTCCGGGAGCACAGGATAATGCAAGCGGAGTTGCAATGCTTTTGGATTTAGCAGAATACTATTCAAAAAATCCACAAAAACATTCAATAGCATTTATGTTTTTCTATGGTGAGGAGGCAGGACTTTTAGGATCGAGGTTTTACACACAGTATCCCCTTTTTCCTCTTGAAAAGATAGATTTTTTAATAAATCTTGACCTTGTTGGAACAGGTGACGAAGGAATTACAGTTGTTAATGGGACAGAACAAGAATATGCAGATTATATGAAAACACTAAACGAAATAAATGACAAACTTGATTTATTGCCAAAAATTAAAGAAAGAGGAAAATCTTCCAATTCTGATCATGCACCATTTAATGATAAGGGAGTAAAAGGAGTTTTTATATACACATTGGGAGGAAAAACGTATTATCATAGTCCAAAAGATAAACCGGAGACATTAACATTCTCAGGATACGAAAGTCTTTTTAAATTACTTACTGAATTTGTTTTAAGAATTGAAAATCAATAAAATGGCAAAACTATATATTGTTCCCACACCAATCGGTAATCTGGAAGATATAACATTCAGAGCCGTGAGAATCCTTAAAGAAGTGGATTATATTCTTGCAGAAGACACTCGTACTTCATCAATTCTTTTAAAGCATTATAACATTGAAGCTAAACTATATAGTCATCATAAGTTTAACGAGCATAAGGCAGTACAACACATCGCAGAACGAATAGCTTCGGGCGAGAGTTTTGCATTGATATCTGATGCCGGCACGCCTTCAATCTCTGATCCGGGATACTTGTTGGTTTCAACCTGTATAAAGATAGGTGTTGAAGTAGAATGTTTACCGGGAGCAACAGCTTTTGTTCCTGCTCTGGTAAATTCAGGATTCCCTTCGGATAGGTTTTGTTTTGAAGGATTTCTCCCACAAAAAAAAGGAAGAAATAAAAGATTGGAAAAATTAAAAGATGAAGAACGCACCATCATATTTTACGAGTCGCCTTTTCGACTGTTAAAAACATTAAAAGACTTATACAATATATACGAAAATGAGCGTAAGGCATGTGTTTGCAGAGAACTAACAAAGATTCATGAAGAAAATATCAGAGGGAATTTAGAATCTCTTATTGCATATTTCGAATCAAAAAATGTAAAAGGCGAAATTGTTATAGTTATTGAAGCAAAGCCTAAGAACAAAGAAGTAGAAAACGAAGATAATTAAAGATTTCATAAAAAAACAAAACTACTTATTTTACAATATGTTAACAAACAGGTTAAGTTTTATTAATAGGGAATATTTTTTTTTGAAATAAAAAAATTATGAGGACTTTAATCTGTTTATTATCAGTATTTTTAATTGTTGGTAAAATACATTCTCAAGGAAGGTATTATAAAGCACAAATGCACTGTCATACTACCAACAGTGATGGGAATTATACCCCTCAAGAATTAGTAGAAAAATATAAAAATTCAGGCTATGAAATAATCATGATTACTGATCATAATTACCTGACACTTTCGAGAGAAGTTAATGTTCCGGGAGTTTTGGTAATACAATCTGAAGAAATAACATTTGGTCGGCATTGGAATGGTTTCTTTTTATATGAGGAGATAATTCCAACAGAAAATTACACTTGTCAGGAAGCAATTGATGCTGTGAGATTACAAGGAGGACTTATTCAGTTAAATCATTACCGTAAAGGTCTATTCTCACCTGCAAGTTGGGCAGCAGATGCTGCAGATATATTAGCTTTCGACGACGGACCTGATTTTTTGGAAATTTGGAACACGGGTACTGAATTGACTCAGACAAATGATGATAAATCCGTCTGGGATTCAGTACTTACTGCAGGAAAAATTGTTTGGGGAAGTGCAACAGATGACTTTCATGCTTCAACATTAGAGTATCTTGAATACAATAAAGGTTGGAATATGATTTGGTTAGACAGCCTTTGTCCTCTAAACGTATATAATTCACTAAAAGAAGGTAAATTTTATGCCTCAACAGGAGTAGAAATTTCTCGGTACGAAGTATCAGATGGCGGAACATACAAAGAGATTTTCATAGAAAGTCCCAATGCTCAAAAAATTGCTTTCTGGGGACCCAATCACCAAAAATTGATAGAATTCAACTCAAATACAGCAACGTTCATTCTAAGCAATCTTGATTACGTTAGGGCAGAACTTACAAAATCAGGATTTCTCGGGACAAATACTCAATATGCCTGGACACAACCGGTATTTTTACATCAACAAAGCACAACTGAATTTGCAAAAAACAATGTTGAAAACTTATCAATATATCCAAATCCAGCGAAGAATGTTATTTTTATAAAAGATTCCAGTAACAAAATAACTTCAATCAGTGTTTTTAACAATACCGGCATTTGTGTATATAAAAATTATGATATTACTAATGATATTAGTTTTATTTCTACAAGAAATTGGACTTCAGGAGTTTACAGTATTGTAATAGAATACGAGAATAAAAGTATTTTAAGCAAAAACATTTCAATAATAAATTAAACTCACTTACAAATATTATTCAGTAAGGCAATTTATTTGAAGTTATGTAATATGAATAAGTTGTTTTCCATTTCCTTTTTGTCGGAGCTGAATACACAACCGTAGTTTGTTGTGTGATGAAATTTCTATAAATATTTTCCATATCGGTAAAGATTCGCCAGACAAATTTCAGATTTAAACTGTATTTTCCAAGCGGGTCAAATCGCCGAAACAGTGTAAACAAATAGAAATTATTATACT